>JBMSHQ010000017.1:0-19475 GCA_049416945.1 Pontimonas sp.
AGGGCGTCTGCACCAGAAACTCAGGGTTGAAGTGGCATGATGAGCCTTTGTTCTCCCGCATCGAAGGATCACCGTGAAACTTGCCCCTCTCGCCGCCGGCGCCGTCACACTCTTGGCTCTATCGGGCTGCCAGGCAGCCGGAGAGAGCACCGAAGAGGCCTTTGAACCCATCGTCGCCGAAGACAGCTTGATCGACGGGTGTGCTCAAACCGGCGATGCGGTCGAGGCGCTCACCATCAGCGACGACGTGTCCGCATCGCCCACCGTTGAGTTCGAGGGCCCACTCGATGTGGGCCGCACCCAAAAGCTCACCGTGGTCTCTGGCGGCGGCGAAACAGTGGAAGAGCTCGATCGAGTCCAAGTGGCCTACGCCTACTTCAACGGTGCGACGGGTGCAGAAATCGGTCACATCGGATACGACGGTGAGTCGCCAGACGTCATCCCTGCTGACACGTCGTTCCCCTACCTCACCGGCGTTGTTTACACCCTCCTGTGCTCGCAGGTGGGCGATCGCGTCGCCGCCGTGATTCCTGCAGAAGAAGCATTTGGTGCCGAGGGCGCCCCGGAATACGGCTTGGAAGCCGGTTCCCCCGTGATTTTCGTGGCCGACATTTTGGGCATTCAACCCCCGCCAGCGCCACCCCTAGAGAAACTCGAAGGCGAACAGGCGGAACCGCCTGCCGGATTCCCCACGGTGGAGTGGGCCGCCACGGGTCAGCCCATCGTGGTGATTCCCGAGGGCGAGGTTCCCACTGACTATGCCGTTGCTACCGTCATCAAGGGCGACGGTGCGATGGTGTACGACGGGGCGAACATCATCGTGCACTACCACGGCGTGAACTGGAACACCGGGGAAGTCTTTGACTCCAGCTGGGATAGGGGCGAGCCCGCGAGCTTCCCCACCTCCGGGGTGATTCCTGGTTTCCGCGATGGCTTAGTGGGTCAAACGGTCGGTTCGCGCGTGTTCATCACCATTCCGCCTGCCTTGGGCTACGGGCCCAGCGGGGGGACCGGCGATGGCCGCATCGGAGCCGAAGACACCATCTTCTTCGTCGTCGATATCCTCGGACTTCAGTAAGCCGGTCGTAGCGCAGAAATGCGCTCACGCGCTCGTCGCATGCTGGGCGATTCTGGTCCCAGAACAAAGCCGATGAAGCGAACAGTCGCCGCGGCAATGGGGAGCGCTGGCCACCAGGGCTTGCGCAACCCCAACATCTCTCGGTAGTCATCATCGAGACTCGCCACTGCCCCGGCAGCGAGCAGTCGATATCCCGGCTTCATCGATGCGGGTAGCGGGGGGTTCAGGATGAATTTCAGGGCGTCTCGCACTCGCTCGTCGCGTCGAAGCTGTGGTTTATAAGCGGCAATGGTGTCGCGCAATTCTTTTTCGCTGCGCGGGGGATCGGGATATCCCATCAGTTCCCCGGCCTTCGCCCACTCCCGCACATAGCGGTCCGGCCCGCTTTCGCCGTTCGCGCCGGGGATGGAACCGCCCATCTTTTGGTGGGCGCTCAGGAACGATTCGGTGAACACCAGGTGGACCCAGGCGAGCAGGTCGGCGTCCTGGGCGGTGTAGGGGGTGCGCTCGCCGGTGTTGGTCGAATAGTCACCTCGCACTTTCTGGTGCATCGTGGTGACCCGGCTCATCTCTCGGTCCACCACGTCGGTCGACCCAAAGGTGGTGACGACGACCCAGCGGACTGTTCCGGAGAGTCGGCCCAGAGGGTCGGAGTGGTAGCGAGAATGCTCCGCCACCCCCGCCATCGCGCCGGGGTGCAGCGCCTGCATCAGAAGAGCACGAATTCCTCCCACGAGGGTGGGGTTGGCGCCATGCACAGCCCAGACCGCGCTTCCCTCGCCAAAATATCCGGCGTCGGATCCTTCACTCATTTGCGGAACCCACGGTGCTTCCCCATCGGGGCTACCCGAGAGGCTCACCAGGAGGTCCCGCCGAAGTCGGGCAAATAGTCGCTGGATGATTCGGCGGGGAAGGGAAGGGGGTGGCACCACCCCAGCGTGACACGGTGAACCTGAAGGTGCGGGATATACCCCCCTGGGTATAAGATGAGGACATGACTTCGCAGATTTCTTCCCATGCCCCCCGCAACATTGTCGTAATCGGAGGTGTTGCCGGCGGCATGTCAGCAGCGACCCGACTGCGTCGACTGAACGAAAGTGCCACGATTACCGTGTTCGAGCGCGGTGGTGAAGTGTCCTTTGCCAACTGCGGTCTGCCCTATCACGTGGGCGGCGTGATTCCTCACCGTTCTTCGCTGGTGCTTCAAACCCCGGGGGCGCTGAAGAACCGTTTCAACATTGACGTCTTTGTTCGCACCGAGGCCACCTCAATCGACCGAGAGAACAAGACCGTGACGGTTCGAGAGGTGGAAACCGGTCACGAGCGCACCGTGTCCTATGACGCGCTGGTGTTGAGCCCAGGCTCCACCCCGGTTCGCCCGCCCCTTCCCGGGGTTGAGAAGGCATATGTGTTGTGGAACCTCGATGACATGGACACGATGATTCACAAGGCCGAATCATCGCGCAGCGCCATCGTGGTCGGTGGCGGCTTCATCGGACTCGAAGTTGCAGAAAACCTCGCCCACAAGGGCCTGAAAGTGACCATTGTGGAGGCGCTACCCCAACTCATGGCCACCATGGACCCCGAAATGTCGTGGCTTTTGGTCGAGCGCGCCCGCATCAACGACGTGGACGTGATGCTCTCCCAAAAGGTCGAAGAGATCACTGATAGCGGAGTCACCCTCGCCAGTGGCGAAAGCCTTGACGCCGACATGGTGGTGATGGCGGTTGGTGCCCGACCCAACACCGAATTGGCCCAAGCGGCCGGATTAGAAATCGGACCGGGACGCGGAATCGCGGTCGATGACCAGCAGCGAACCTCTGACCCGCACATTTGGGCAGTGGGCGACGCGGCAGAAAAGAAGCGCCCCGAGGGCACCAGTTCGGTTCCCCTCGCGGGACTCGCGAACCGCCACGGACGCTACGCCGCAGACTCCATCATGGGGTTGCCGGTTCGTAACAGGCCAGCTCTAGGAACCTCGATTGTCGGATTCTTTGGCCTCGCCGGCGCAGCGACCGGTTACACCGAGCGTGTTCTGCGCGAGCAGGGTCGGGCGATGCGCATCATTCACTCACACCCCATCGACCACGCCGGCTACTACCCCGACGCCGCTCAAATGGCGATGAAGCTGATTGTGGACCCCGAGACGGACCTGATTTTGGGTGCCCAGGTGGTGGGTGACTCGGGAGTTGACAAGCGCATCGACGTTCTCGCCACGGCTATTCAGACTGGGCTCACCGCTACTGACCTCATTGACCTCGAACTGGCATATGCCCCACAGTTTGGTTCGGCAAAAGACCCCGTGAACATGCTGGGGTATATCAATGACAACCGTGTCAGCGGTGAAGACAGCGTTCAATGGCACGAAGTCGAGCAGATGATGGCCGAGGGCTGGCTGCTCGTGGATGTCCGGACCGCATTTGAGAATTCTCGCGGGGCGATTCCCGGGTCGACCCTGATGGAACTCGACCAGCTGCGCGATCACATTGACAGCCTTCGCGGAAAGAAGGTCATTGTGACCTGTCGTGTCGGCCAGCGCGGTCACACCGCGGCGAGTATTCTCCGCCAAGAGGGCATCGAGGTTCGCAACCTCGACGGCGGATATTTGACCTGGCAATTGGGAAGCCAGGCAATGGCCCACCAGAAACAGGAGGCAGCCACGTCATGACGAAGAAGACTGAGGTTGAACTCATCGGAGACATCAGCCCCGATGACAAGAAAATTGTGAACCGCCTGCGTCGCGCCCAGGGCCAGCTGGCCGCGGTGATCAGCATGGTCGAGTCAGGCCGTGACTGTCGCGACGTGGTGACTCAGCTCTCAGCGGTGAGCAGCGCCCTCGACAAGGCCGGTTTTGCGATTATTGCCACCGCGATGCGCGACTGCCTCGCGGACGATGAAAAGACAGAAGATGGCAAGCCGAAGGTAGAGGACCTCGAAAAGCTGTTTCTCTCCCTCTCCTAACGCTCGACTAGGCTTCCTCAGGTGAGCGTGAGAGTCGCTGTCGTGGGCGCGACTGGCCGGTTGGGCCAGGTCGTGTGTGACGTCGTGGAGTCGTCCCCCGAATGGGACCTCGTTGCCCGCTTAGGTTCGCAGGATTCACTCGACACCCTCCAGGGCGCTCAGATCGTGGTCGATGTCACCACCCCGGCCGCCTCAGAAAGTGTCGTGCGGGCGGCGCTTGGCCACGGCGCCAAAGTTCTGGTGGGCACCTCTGGTTGGTCAGCCGATCGTCTGGCCGCATTGCGGAAATCTCTGGCTGAGGACGATGCCGTGCTGGTTGTTCCCAACTTTTCGGTCGGATCAGTCGTCGGCACCGCGCTCGCGACACTAGCCGCTCGTTTTTTTGACTCGGTGGAAATCGTAGAAACCCACCATCAAGACAAAATCGACTCGCCCTCGGGTACTGCCCGCCGCACGGCGGAGCTGATTGCCCAAGTCCGCGCTGATAAGGGCGGGATCGTCTCACCCCACTCCAACCAGACAGCCCGGGGTGAGGTCGTTGAGGGGATTCCGGTTCACTCGCTTCGCTTAGCCGGTGCCGTGGCCCAACAAGACGTCGTGTTTGGGGGAAACGCTGAAACACTCACCATTCGCCACGACACCCACTCTGCCGAGGCGTACCGCCAGGGCATCGCGGTGGCTCTTCGTGCTCTGGTGAACCAGCAGGGTCTCGTTGTCGGTCTGCATGAAGCCCTGGGCTTGGGACAGGTCGAGTCCGAGTGAACCGCTTTCTCGCCGGCGCCATCGTGATGTCGCTGCTGTTGCTCGTGTATTTGGGCTTTGCCCTGGTCTACGCCAGCATCCTGTTGCGCGACGATTCACCGATCGTCAACGCCATGGGGGTGGCACTTGTGGTCTTGCCGATTCTGGGCGCCTGGGGCCTGGTGTCGGAGTGGCGCTTTGGAGTGTCAGCGGACCGGCTTCGCCGAGCCCTCGAGACGGAAGGCGACAACGGCTACGAATTTCCGCAGACGCCGTCGGGGCGCCCCGATCGTGCCGCCGCCCGAGAAATCTTCCCCCAGTTTCAAGCCGCCGTCGAGGCACACCCAGAATCCTGGCAGGCGTGGTTTCACCTGGGACTGGCATACGACGCAGCCGGGGATCGCCCGCGCGCTCGAAAAGCGATTCGAAAGGCGATCAGCCTCCACCGCTGAGTCAGACGATTTGGCTAATCGCCGACTCGACGCGTTCGTCGAGGAAACTAAACCCGGCCGTCTGTAGTTCGTGGGGTGAGAGTTTCTGGCTCGAAAGCAGCAGTTCGCGACCCGCTTCACCCATCAGAAGCGAAATGGCGAGGGTGGGAAGACCCAGCCAGTGAGGTCGCCGCATCTGCGACGCAAGCTCTTTGGTTACTTCGCTGGAGCGGGCAGGGTGTGGGCCCACTAAATTGAACGGGCCTTTGGCGAGAGGGTTCTCCACAAGAAAGACCAGAGCGGCGATTTCGTCGCGAAGACTGATCCACGGCCACCACTGGGAACCCGAGCCAATTGGCCCTGCCACGCCGAGAAGCGTCTGCAGTCGAAGAGGCGCCATGGCCCCTTCCCGTCCGACGACGAGGCCGGTGCGGGCAAAGGCCACCCGGGTCTTTTTACTCTGGGCCGCGGATGCTGCAGCCTCCCACGCTTGGCACACCTGGGCCAAAAAGCCCTCACCTGGTGAAGAGTTCGCATCGAGCGCCTCATCGCTTCGGTCGCCGTAATACCCGACCGCGCTTGCTTGGACGAGGGCGGCGGGTGGGTTCTTGGCCTGTGAAATGGCATTGGCCAGCGTGGTGGTGGCGTGCACCCGGGACGAGAGAATCTTCTCCTTATACCCCGCCGTCCAGGGAATCCGGGCAATCGTGGCGCCCGAGAGATTCACCACGACGTCCGTTGATTCCAAGATGCCGGCTTCCATCTCGCCCGAATCGGGGTTCCAAAAATGTTCTGAAGGGCTGGTGGGGGCTCGACGAACGAGGGTGTGAACATTGTGTCCGCGCTCGCGCAGTGCCACGACCAGGGGCGTCCCGATCATGCCGGAGGCCCCCGAGACCAACACGGTGAGCCGGTCCTGTCGGACCGGTTTTTGTGTCGCCACTAGCTCAGGCTCGCCTCGAGGCTGATCGGTATTCCGCTGAGAGCCTTCGACACCGGGCAGTTAGCCTTCGCGTCCTCAGCAAGGCGGTGGAACGTCTCCTCGTCAATCCCAGGAATATCGGCAACCAGGAGCAGGTGCGAGCCGGTGATGCCTTCCCCCGGAACGAAAGTCACCGCAGCGGTCACATTGAGTGACGTGGGGGTGAAGCCCTCGCCGCCCAACGCGTGGCTTAGCGCCATCGAATAGCAGGCCGAATGAGCGGCGCCGAGCAGCTCTTCGGGGTTGGTCATGCCCGCGACGCCTTCGCTGCGCCCTGCCCAAGTGACCGGCATGGTGCAGGCGCCGGAAGATGCAAGTTCGGTGGTGCCGTTTCCCTCGGTGAGGGAACCACTCCAGGTGGTTCGTGATTCGCTGGTGAGTGCCATGGAGACTCCTAGTTGAGGCAGGTAAGTAGCGGTGTCCCTATCGAACCACTCCCGCAGGTCTTTCGCGAGGGTCTCTCAGCCAGTTCCCACCAAACGCTCTAGCGCCGACGAAGGCGAAGAAGCAGGCTGTAGAGCTCGCACCCCAAGCACAATCCGAAGACGGCGTTGAGAAACGCAGCCACAAACGCCATCGCCGAGGCAATCACGAGCCCCCACGGCACACCAAGAAGGTGAAGGGCGAGGCCGATGAGCGAAATGACGAATCCCACAGTCTGGGCAAAGCGCGGTGGCGCTTCGTCTTCCATGAACGGCGGCGGGGGCAAGAGTTTTTTCAGGCTCGCCCGATACAGCCAGGCATAGGGGTGACGGCTCGGCCCGAGAAGTGAACCCCAGCCAAACAGCACGGTTGCGATCACGAGTAGCCACCAGGCCGCATCAAAGGCGGGCTGGGTGGCGGTGGGAATCCCGAGAAGCAGAATCACCACAAACAGCACCGTGGTGATGGCTGCCCCAAAGCGGGGGCCTCTGGGGTCGAGTTGCTTAGATTTCGTATTCATCAGACCTCTTTCGAACGTCTTCGCGGGCTTGGGTAATCAGCTGGTCGAGAGCGGGGGGTGCAATGGGTCCACCAACCTGGTGAACCACTCGTCCGTCAGCTTCGACCAAAAAGGTGGTGGGGGTTTGTCGAACCGCAAACTTGTCAATGACCTCGGGAATCTCCGACACGTCATATTCGACGTGCGCAACACCTTCGTGGCTGGCGCTCGCTCGCTGCAAGATTCCACGCATCGCCGAGCAATACGAACACAGCGGCGCTGACACCTGGAAGAGGGTGAGCCAGTGGCCCGGGGCCAACAGCGTCGGGGAAATGTCGGCTTCACCCCCGCCCGTGATGGCTCCCTGACGGGATCGCCAGAGCAGACCGGCGACGGTCGACACGACGACGAGGCCAGCCAGAATGCTCAGGGTGAGGAAATCCATGGTGGCTACCAGGGTAAGCAGGAAAGTTTCCAGGCCCTCGGTGTGTGACGTAATGTGACGGCGCCCGAGCATTACGCTGGGGGCGTGACCGACGCACCCGACATCATGTTCCGATCCGATGTGACCGTGGAGTTGGTGAGACATTCTGCGAGTGACGCTGACGTGATTTTTGCCGCCCGCGTCTCTACCCAGGGTGAGCAGACACTCGAGGATGCCAGCTCGGGTGCGGAGGCGTCAGAGCGCGACCGCGGCCTCATCAACTACCTGATGCGCGACCGTCACGGCTCACCCTTTGAGCACAACTCGATGACGTTTTATGTGCAGGCCCCTATTTTTGTGTTTCGCGAATTCATGCGCCATCGGATTGCGAGTTACAACGAAGAGTCGGGCCGTTACCGCGAACTCCGCCCCGTGTTCTACGTTCCTGGTCCCGAGCGCAAACTCATCCAGACCGGTAAGCCCGGCGCCTACGACTTTGTCGAGGGCACGAAGGAGCAATACGAGCTCACCGTCCAGGAGATCAAGAACACCTGCACTGAGGCCTATGCCTCGTATCAGCGAATGTTGGACGCCGGAATTGCTCGTGAAGTGGCCCGCGCAGTGTTGCCCGTGACGCTGTATTCGAGCATGTACGTCACCATGAACGCCCGCAGCCTGATGAATTTTTTGAGCCTTCGCACCAAGCGCGAGGGGACCCATTTCCCCTCGTTCCCGCAGCGAGAAATCGAAATGGTGGCGGATGTGATGGAGCAGGCCTGGGAGCCACTGATGCCCATGACAGCGGCCGCGTTCAACCAAAACGGTCGCGTCGCTCCCTAACACCCCTGCAGGGAACTTCCCGGAACCGATAGCCTGGAGCGCGTGAGTATCGCTAACCCCTTCGGCCAGGTCCTGGTCGCCATGGTCACCCCGATGCAGGCTGACGGTGAGGTCGACTGGCCCGCCACTGAGGCGTTGATGGACCACCTGATCAGCCACGGTGCTGACGGCATTGTGGTCACCGGCACGACAGGTGAAACCTCCACACTGACCGACAAGGAAAAGCTCCAGTTGGTCACGGTCGGAAAGAGTGTGTCAGCGGGGCGAGCGAAAATCATCACCGGTGGTGGCTCCAATGAAACGGCCCACGCCATTGAGCTGTACAAGGCCAGTGAGAAAGCCGGCGCCGATGGCGCCATGGTGGTCACCCCGTATTACAACAAGCCCACCCAGGCGGGAATTCTCACCCACTTCCGCCTCATCGCGGATGCGACCGACCTGCCGGTGATTTTGTATGACATCCCCGGTCGCACTGGCGTACCCATCCAGCACGACACCATCCTGCGCGCGGCGAAGCACCCGAACATCATTGCGGTGAAAGACGCCAAGGGGGATTTGATGGAGGTGAGCCGGATTCTCAACGAAACCGAGCTTCTTTACTTCGCTGGTGACGACGGTATGGCGCTTCCTGAAATGGCGATTGGTGGTGTGGGGCTGATTAGTGTCACCGCAAACATTGCCCCCGAGCCCTACCGAATTATGGTCGACGCGGTAAACCGCGGAAGCCTCCCCGAAGCCACCGAACAGCACAAACTGCTGGAGCCACTGGTTCGCGCGACGATGACGCACGTGCCCGGCACTGTGGCCACGAAGTACATCCTCCACGGCCTGGGTCGAATCGGCTCTCCGCGCGTGAGATTGCCCTTGGTCGGACCTGAAGAAGATCAGGCCGCCAAAATCGAAGCCGACGTCTACGCCGTTCACGACGTTCCCGGTGTCGACTTCTCCAACTTCCGTCCCGACCGCAACGCCGCCGCCGGCGGCGCCCTGCCAAAGGTCGCCGGAACTACCCGCTAACCCAAAGGAATTTCGTGGCGACACCGCTCACCGAGCCCCCCGCCCTATCACCCGACACCCTGCGGATTATTCCGCTGGGAGGTTTAGGCGAAGTCGGTCGCAACATGACCGTGTTCGAATTGGCCGGAAAACTTCTGATTGTCGACTGCGGGGTGCTCTTCCCTGAAGAACACCAGCCGGGTGTCGACCTGATCCTTCCCGATTTCGGCCCCATCCGTGACCGCCTCGATGACGTCCTGGCGATAGTGCTCACCCACGGCCACGAAGACCACATTGGCGCCGTTCCCTATCTGCTGAAAATGCGCGACGACATCCCCATCGTCGGTTCGTCGCTGACGGTGGCGCTGATTGAAGCGAAGCTCCAAGAGCACAAAATCACTCCGTACACCCTCACGGTGGCTGAGGGTGGTCGCGAAGTATTTGGCCCATTCGATGTCGAGTTCTTCGCGGTGAACCACTCCATTCCCGACGCGCTGGCGTTGTTTATCCGTACTGAGACCGGCAGTGTCCTCCACACCGGTGACTTCAAAATGGACCAGCTGCCCCTCGACGGCCGGCTCACTGACCTGCGCGGTTTTGCCCGAGCCGGTGAGGAGGGAGTCGATCTGTTTATGACTGACTCCACCAACGCGGACGTGCCCGGTTTCACCCCGCACGAGCGCGATATTGGGCCGGTGTTAGACCAGGTGGTTCACCGTGCGACCAGGCGAGTGATCGTGGCGAGCTTTGCTTCTCACGTTCACCGCGTGCAGCAGGTGATTGATGCGGCAGTGTCGAATCATCGCCGAGTCGCTCTGGTGGGGCGCTCGATGGTGCGCAACATGGGCATTGCGAAAGAGCTGGGGTTTTTGAAGGTGCCCGAAGGTGTCCTGATTGATGCGAAGAAAGCGGTCGACCTGCCCGACGATCAGGTGGTCTACATGACCACCGGTTCTCAAGGGGAACCCATGGCGGGGCTCTCGCGGATGGCCAACCGCGAACACCCCACGATTGAAATTGGCGAGGGCGACACGGTCATTTTGGCCTCCAGCTTGATTCCCGGGAACGAAAACGCCGTCTACCGCGTCATCAACGGCCTGATTGACCTCGGAGCCCAGGTCATTCACAAGGGCAATGCGAAAGTACACGTCTCGGGCCACGCCTCAGCGGGCGAGTTGCTTTACGCCTACAACCTCGTGAAACCCGTCCAAGTGATGCCTATTCACGGTGAAGCCCGTCACTTGCGCGCTAATGCACAGGTCGCCATTGATTCGGGTGTGCCCGTGAACAACGCGCTGATTTGCGAAAACGGCTCGGTCGTGGACGTCACTGACGGTTACGCGAGAAAAACGGGTCAACTCGACGTCGGCTTTGTATACGTCGATGGGTCGACCGTGGGGGAAATCACCGAAGCGGATTTGAAAGACCGCCGTATTTTGGCGGAAGAAGGCTTCATTTCAATCTTCCTCGCGATTGACGCGCAGACCGGAAAAATTATTGTCGGACCCGAAATCCATGCCCGCGGTTTCGCTCCCGACGACGCCGTGTTTGACGATGTGCGCCCCGATATCGTTGCGGCACTGGAGGAGGCAGCAAGTAATGGCACCCGCGATAGCCACCAGTTCTCCCAAGTGGTTCGCCGAACCGTGGGCCGCTGGGTGAACACCCGTCACCGTCGCCGTCCGATGATTGTCCCCATCGTCATCGAAGCTTGATTTTTTGCACATCACCCGCTTTCTGCGGGTGCGTGTCCCTCCGCTAAAGGCACTGTGGCCACGGTTAGCGTGGAATCCATGGCCACCAGGGGCAAACCGTCGCGCGCGCCCGCGAATTCGCGGAGCTCGTCTGGCCGTGTTCCCAAGAACCAGCCCCAACCTCTGCCGGTGACGAAGCGGATTCCCCGTCAACCTCGTAACTCTGCTCCGCCCGTGCCGGTCACCACCCCGTATGAGTCGCGTCTGAACAATGTGCTCAGTGCCATGGCACACGCCGTGGGAAGTGTTTTTCGGCTCTTCCCCGACGAGCCTGTGCACCCCGATGACCGTCGTGACGGGGTTCCGTTTGTCCTCTTTCTTCTCGCAGTCGGCGGCATCGTCATCGAATGGTTCAACTACGGGGTGGGCTGGGCCACGACTACGGCACTCTTCACTGTCTCGGGCTTCTTAGGTCGGGTCTCTTTTGCGATGCCCATCGTCCTGCTGATGCTCGCGACGAGGCTGTTTAGACACCCCACCAAGACGTCAGATAACACCCGTATTGGTGTGGGCGTGGTGATGTGGCTGATGTCCATTGCAGCGATTAGCCATCTTGTCGCGGGCCGCCCGGTGGCGGGTGAGGCGAGCTTGGAACAGCTCGCCATGGCCGGCGGGTTCCTCGGCTACGGCGTGGGCGAAGCACTGGTGTTTTTAGGTGCCGGCACGCTCTGGCTCGCCTGGCCGGTCCTCATCATCTTCATGCTCGGCTCGTTGCTCGTGATCTCAAAAACCCCGCCCGCGCAAATCGGCTCGCGCCTGCTCGAGGCCTATGCCTACCTCTTTGGCTCGAACCCCGATGTCGTCGCCGCGAAGTGGTCGGAGCGCCGCGAGAACTGGATGGCCAAAGGCCGCGAAGCCCTCACCGTCAGCCAGCCGGATGAACCTGACTATGTCGACTTTGACGAGCTCGCTGAGACTATGCCAGTTGAAGACGAGAGCGTGCCGTGGTGGAAGCGCGGGCGCAAGCAAGAGGCCCTGGTTCAGGACACCGAACCTCTTGACGACGTGGACCCCGAAACAGGTGTGCTGGGGGCACTCTCGGCTGCGGAGCAAGTCATGGCGAACCGCGATGATGACACCGTCGCCGTGAGCCTCGAGGCAGACGGCGATGCCCCCCCGCCTGCTCCTGCCAGGAAGTCCTCCAAGCCCTACCAGCTGCCGGCCCTTGCACTCCTCAAAGCAGGTAGCAAAGCAAAGTCGAAGACAGCGGTCAACGACCGAGTGGTCGACGCCCTCACCACCGTGTTCCACCAATTCGAAGTAGACGCCACCGTCGTGGGCTTTACCCGCGGCCCCTCGGTCACCCGCTACGAAATCGAGCTGGGTCGTGGAGTGAAGGTGGAGCAGGTCACCCGTCTCGCGAAAAACATCTCCTATGCGGTCGCGAGCAACGAAGTGAACATCCTCTCGCCGATTCCCGGCAAGTCGGCGATTGGTGTGGAGATTCCCAATACTGACCGCGACATTGTCACCCTTGGAGATGTCCTTCGCGATGGTGCCACGCAGGCCGATAAGCACCCGATGGTGTCGGGGCTGGGTAAAGACATTGAAGGCGGCTTTGTCGCGGCAAACCTCGCCAAAATGCCACACCTTCTCGTCGCCGGCGCGACGGGTTCGGGCAAGTCGAGCTTCATCAACTCGATGATCACCTCGCTTCTGATGCGGGCTACTCCTGAGCAGGTGCGGATGATCCTGGTCGACCCCAAGCGGGTGGAACTCTCTGCCTACCAGGGCATTCCCCACCTGATTACCCCCATCATCACCAACCCCAAGCGCGCGGCGGAAGCCCTGCAGTGGGTGGTGACCGAAATGGATCATCGCTACGACGATCTGGCCTCGTTTGGTTTCCGCCACATCGACGACTTCAACGCCGCCGTGGTGAAGGGCGAAGTCGAGGTGCCCCCGGGGCTTAACCGCGAACTCAAGCCCTACCCCTACCTCCTCGTCGTGGTGGACGAGCTTTCTGACTTGATGATGGTCGCCCCCAGGGACGTCGAAGATTCGATTGTGCGGATCACCCAGTTGGCCAGGGCCTCGGGTATTCACTTGGTGCTTGCGACTCAGCGTCCCAGCGTCGATGTCGTGACGGGTCTGATCAAGGCCAACATTCCTTCGCGCCTTGCCTTTGCGGTGTCGTCTATGACGGACTCGCGGGTGATTTTGGATCAGCCCGGTGCCGAAAAACTCATCGGTCAGGGCGATGCGTTGTTTGTGCCACAGGGGGCATCGAAAGCGACGCGCGTTCAAGGCGCGTGGGTGAGCCCCGATGAGATTCACCAGATCGTGAGCCACGTCAAACGTCAGGGTGAGCCGGAGTATCGCAATGACGTGCAAGCCCAGGCGGCCGATAAGCGCCAGGTCGATTCCGACATCGGCGATGACCTCGATGTCTTGTTGCAGGCCTGTGAGCTGGTGGTCAACACCCAGTTTGGGTCGACCTCGATGTTGCAGCGCAAACTACGGGTGGGCTTCGCCAAAGCGGGTCGTCTGATGGACTTGCTCGAATCGCGCGACATTGTGGGGCCGTCTGAAGGGTCAAAGGCCCGCGAAGTACTGGTCTCACCCGAACAGCTCCCCGACGCTCTCGCGCGCCTCCGCGGGGAAGCGCCTGCCACGCCAGCGCCCGTGCCGGAGATTGCGCCGGAAGACCAAATGACGGTGGAGATGCAGACCCACGACATTCCCCAACCCAAAGCGGCCAGTGACCACCAGGCGCACCTAGGAGCCGATTTCGACCAGGCGAATGCCGGGTATTCTGAGCCGGACGAGTCTGAGCGCGACTAATACAGGGGGTGGGCTCTATGGCGACGCCCAACACCTCCCGTGATTCATCGTTTCGTGGCCGGGTAATCGCCGGCGGCGAGGGACCGGTGAGTGCCGGAAACCTCGCCAATCTGATTACGGTGCTGCGCATCGCCATCGCCCCGGTAGTGCTGTGGCTTCTCATCGTCGACGCCGGTGAGTGGGGGACGTGGCGAATCGTGGCAGCTGCCCTGTTTATCCTCGCCATCTCGACCGATGGCGTCGACGGAGCCCTAGCCCGACGCCGCAACCTCATCACGAACGCCGGAATCATCTTGGACCCAGTCGCCGATAAGGCCCTCACCGGGGCGGCGTTTATCGGGCTCGCCGTGGTAGCCGAATTGCCCTGGTGGATCGTCATCGTCGTGTTGGGTCGAGAAATCCTGATTACGGTGTTCCGCCTCATCATGCTTCCCAAGCGGGTGATTCCGGCTTCACGCGGAGGCAAAGCAAAGACACTCTCTCAGGCGATAGCCCTGGGTTCGTGGCTCACCCCCACCTGGCTGGCACTAGGGGAGTGGGTGTTTGTCCTCAACGACTGGCTATTGGGTCTCGCCGTGGTTCTCACGGTGGTAACCGGGATTGACTACCTCATTCGTGGAGCGCGTGCGCCAAGGAGTGCCGATGCCGCATCCCGGTAGCGCTCAGGCGGTCATCAGGGAACTGGCGGACCGCGGCCACACCCTCGCGGTCGCTGAATCGTTGACCGGGGGAGCGCTCGCCGCCCACCTCGTCGCAGTACCGGGTGCCTCGAAGGTGGTAGCGGGGGGTGTGGTCGCCTATTCCAACGAGGTCAAGAGCCACCTGCTGGGCGTCGACCGACAAGAGCTCGCCGCACTCGGCCCTGTCACCGAGGCGGTAGCGATTGCGATGGCGCAGGGAGTGCGCACTGCACTGGCCAGCTTGGGTGAAGCCACCTATGGTGTCGCCACCACTGGTGTGGCAGGGCCGGACCCCGACCCGCAGACCGGGCAACCGCCGGGGCTCGTCTTTATCGCCGTGGCGGGACCGGATGGGCAGGTGTGGAGTGAACGACTGGGCTTAGTGGGTGATCGGAGCCAGATTCGCGAGGCGACGGTCGCGTTGGCCGTGGGCTTGCTCGAAGATGCCTTGGGGATTTCCGGCTAATTTCTGTCCACAGACTGTCACAGCAGCTGCTAAGGGTTTGCTCAGCCAATTTCCCAGCCTCGACGCAGAGGTTGTGGATAAAGTATCGGTACTGGATACGCGAAGGAGGTGTTCCCCATGGTGTTGATGCGTCACGAAATCGGTGATGTTCTGCGCGACTACCGTCTGCAGAAAGGTATGACCCTGCGCCAAGTTGCGGGGAGGGCCAGTGTTGCGCTGGGGTACCTCAGTGAAATCGAGCGCGGCCAGAAGGAAGCGAGTAGCGAGGTCTTGGCCTCCATTGCCGATGCATTGGATGAACCGCTCTCGCAGATTCTCATCGAGGTCGGCGAGCGTCTCTCGGTCTTCGAAGAGCTCAGCCCCGTCACCAGCGTGCCCGACACGCTTCCCGACGAGTTCTACCGCGACCTCGACGCGCACTTGGCCGCCAAGCGTTCTTAGGGCGTGACCAGAAGCGAATTTCTCATCGCCGTGCGCGATGAGTTCGGTGAGGTGCAGGGCCGAGCTCTCATGCGTGACCTTGTATTGGGGTCGCTGGAGGGGCTCACCGCGCAGGCGGCACTGGATCAGGGGATCCCTGCAAAAACGGTCTGGCAGGCGTTGTGTGAGGCGATGGATGTGCCCGTTGCTCGCCAACACGGGGTCGGAATAGCCCAACCGCCAAAGTCGTAACCGACACGCCGGGAAACCCCTGTTCGAATATTCGTTCGAATGGTTATAGCCTCGTCCACAGGGAAGACACGTGAGTGTTTTCACACAAGAGGTGGAACTGAGACTCCAGGGTCGGTGGTGGCACCTAGCGTGTGGAACTCCGCGGAGAAACCCACCGCCTTGTCGAGAGACCGCGGGCCTTACGGGGCCTCGCGGAGGACGACAGCCGATAGGCAGCCACCCACGAATACAAAGGAGAAGTGCTGATGTCTCAGTCCCCTGAGCGCGAAAAAGCCCTTGAAGCGGCTCTCGCGCAGATCGATCGCCAGTTTGGAAAAGGCTCCGTCATGCGCCTGGGCTCAGAAGAGCGCGCGCCGGTGGCCGTCATCCCGACGGGTTCCATTGCCCTCGACGTCGCACTCGGCGTGGGTGGGCTTCCCCGAGGCCGCATCATCGAAATCTACGGCCCCGAATCTTCCGGTAAGACCACACTCACCCTGCACGCGATTGCGAACGTGCAGCAGCAGGGTGGAATCGCCGCCTTCATCGATGCCGAGCACGCGCTCGACCCCGACTACGCGAAGAAGCTCGGTGTGAACATCGACGAGTTGCTGGTGAGCCAGCCCGACACCGGTGAGCAGGCGCTCGAAATCGCCGACATGCTGGTGCGCTCGGGTTCGGTTGACCTCGTCGTCGTCGACTCCGTCGCCGCATTGGTGCCTCGCGCAGAAATCGAAGGCGAGATGGGCGATGCCCACGTGGGTCTGCAGGCTCGACTGATGAGCCAGGCGTTGCGTAAGCTCACCGGTGGTTTGAATGCCACCGGTACCACGATGATCTTCATCAACCAGCTGCGCGAAAAGATTGGTGTGTTCTTCGGAAGCCCCGAAACTACCTCCGGTGGTAAGGCACTGAAGTTCTACGCTTCGGTCCGCCTCGACATCCGCCGCATCGAAACCCTGAAAGAGGGCACCGACGCGGTGGGTAACCGCACCCGCGTGAAGGTCGTCAAGAACAAGATGGCGCCGCCCTTCAAGCAAGCCGAGTTCGACATCCTCTATGGCACCGGTATTTCTCGCGAGGGAAGTCTCATTGACTTCGGTGTCGAGCACAACATCGTGCGCAAGTCCGGAGCGTGGTTCACCTACGAGTCAGAACAGCTCGGCCAGGGTAAAGAAAATGCCCGTAAGTACCTGATCGAAAACCCCGACTTGGCGAAGGAAATCGAGCAGAAGATTCTCGACGCCCTCGGAGTCAACCCGGTCAAGGGCGAAAACGTCGCAGACGAGGATGCGGCTCCAGTCGAATCCCTCGAAGACAAGCGCGCCGAACGGCAGGCTGCGGGCGCCTAAATGGCCCCGACAACCCCGACGAGCGGGGAGGAGATGGCAGAAGTCATCTCCTTCCCCGACCGCGCCCCCGCCCCATCTCACGCCCCCGCAGCATGGCCAGGTACGGTCATTGACCTCGAGACTGCCCGCAACATGGCGGGAGTGAGCGTCGAAGAGACCCCCGCCCCACCACTACCTGTGGTGGATCAGGACGACGAGCCCGAGCGCGCTTCTGCGAGACAGATTGCTCTGCGCACCCTTGCTGCCAGGGGTCGGTCCGTTGG
The DNA here is from genome assembly GCA_049416945.1 of Pontimonas sp. GTDB lineage: Bacteria > Actinomycetota > Actinomycetes > Actinomycetales > Microbacteriaceae > Pontimonas. The sequence continues at coordinate 17,326 of JBMSHQ010000017.1, forward strand.
GGAAGTTCGGGCAAAACTGCGTGATCGAGGCATCGAGCAAGACGTGATCGACACGGAGGTGGAACGCTTACAAGCAGAGGGTCTTCTGAATGACTCTGACCTCGCGCAACAGCTGGTCTGGTCGCTGACTGAGCACAAGAAGCTCGGGCCTGTCGCGATCAGACAGGCGCTGATGAAGCGCAAGATTCCCGGTGCCATCATCGACCAGGTCGCTCCCCGGGCTAGTGATGTAGAGCCGGACGTGATTGAGCAGTTGGCTCTGGAGAGGATGCGGGTATTGCGAGGGCTTGAACCCGACGTCCAAAAGCGTCGTCTGCTGGGATTCCTCGCCCGCAGGGGCTACAGCGGCTCTGAGGTCTACCGCGCCGTCGATCGAGTGTGTGAGCAACAGACCGGCACCTAAGCACCGATGTGAATCTCGTGGGGTCGTCGCTCAAAGTGGCAGTGAGTAAGTCCGCCCCGGGGCTACAATCCTTTCGTGTCCAGCTTCAGACAAAATCTTGTTGATCTGACACCACTTCGAAACTCACCCGCCTTCGCCCGACTCTGGATTGGCGCTGCGTTATCCGGAATTGGCGCGCAGATGACCATCATGGCGGTGGGCCTGCAAATTTATGACATCACCCACAACACTTTCATGGTGGGGCTTGTGGGGGGAATCGCCCTTGTTCCGATGCTCTTTGCGGGCCCGTGGGGAGGGATGTTGGCCGACTCCATGGATCGCCGATCCGTCATTATGGGCGCGCTGACGACCTCGTGGATTTCTACCCTGGGGCTGTTGGTGATGGCGCTGGCGGAATGGAAGGCTCAATCGCTGGGGAGCCATGTGGTTCTCTGGCCCTTCTATCTGTTTACCACTATCAACGCCATGGCGCAGATCGTCTCCGGGGCAGCCCGCAAGGCGGTCTACCCCCGAATCCTCGAATGGGAAGACCTCCCCAAGGCAAACGCGCTCAACGGTATTTCGATGGGTGCCCAGTTGACGGTGGGACCTGCCGTGGCGGGGATTCTGGTGGCCGCACTGGGGTTTCCAGCGACCTTCACTGTCGATCTTCTCCTCGCGATTGCCGGCTTCCTCGGTGTTGTAATGTTGCCCAAGATTCCGCCCCTGGGGGAAAAGGTCATTGCCGGTTGGAATTCGATTAAGAGCGGTCTCGTCTTTTTGTTGCGTGCACCAAACATTCGGACCAGTTTTCTCGTTGACATCATCGCGATGGGCTTAGGGAGGCCCTACGCCCTGTTGCCGGCAGTCGCCTCCTTGGTGGTGGGTGGCGGACCCACGTCGGTAGGAATTCTCACCGCATCGGCAGCCGTTGGAACCTTTTTTGCCAGTGTGTTTAGTGGTCCGGTGAACCGGACCAATCGCTACGGGGTGGCGATCATCGGAGCCGTTACCGTCTATGGCTTTTTCGTGGCCGGGCTCGGCCTGGTCGTGCTAGGAGGAATGTTCCACCTCTACGGAGCTGTCGGGCCTGACTGGTCCGAGGTCAACAGCCTTGCTCTCGCCCTTGCGGCACTCTGTTTTTTTGGGATGGGGGCGTCGGACGAAATTTCCTCAATCTTTCGGACAACACTGTTGATGACGGCGGCACCCGACGACATGAGGGGCAGACTCCAAGGCGTCTTTTTCTCTGTCGTGGGGGGTGGCCCCCGGCTGGGTGACCTGTTTACCGGTGTGCTCGCTGCGAGTATCGCTCTGTGGGCTCCTGCCCTCATTGGCGGGATCGGAATTGTGGTTGCCATGACCCTCCTGCTGAGAATGAATCCCCGATTCCGGAGCTTTGATTTTCGCAACCCCGAGTTATAGGCACTTCTGCCGCAGTTCCCGAATCCTCGCAGGGCGAATCTCTTAGACTCTCCTGCGTGACATTGCTCGATTCCACCTGGTCACTCGCTGAGTCCACGAAGCACTCTGGCGAGGGTCGTAGCTATGAGGTGCGCACATTTGGCTGCCAAATGAACGTGCACGACTCAGAGCGCATGTCAGGGGCCCTTGAAGCAGCGGGCTATCGTCAGGCGACAGACGGCGAAGAAGCTGACGTGGTCGTCATCAACACCTGTGCGGTGCGAGAAAACGCCGATAACAAGCTATACGGCACCTTGGGCCACCTCGCCGAGAAAAAGCGTGAGCACGCGGGAATGCAGATCGC
>JBMSHQ010000018.1:0-19363 GCA_049416945.1 Pontimonas sp.
ACCGCCGGCAGCCTCGAAGGCTTCGGTGGTGAACTGGGCAAGACCGGTTCCGTAGGAGTCGTTCAGAACGATCATGGCGATGTTCTGGTGACCGTCCTCAGCAATCCAGTTACCGAGCACTTCACCCTGGAGAACGTCAGACGGAGCGGTACGCCAGTACAGACCGTTGTCCTCGTAGGTGGTGAATGCAGCGGAGGTGTTGGCCGGCGAGAACTGAATCACGTCAGCGGCAACAACCTGGTCGATGAACTGAAGGGAGGTACCCGACGAGGCAGCACCGAGGATTGCCTTCACGCCAGCGTTAAGCAGACGGGGAATCTCAGTTTCGTATGCCTTGTTGTCGGTGTCACCGGAGTCACCCCACTCGACCTCGACGGTGATTCCAGCGCCGGCAGCGTTGATGTCTGCAACGGCGAGGGCAACACCGGCTTCTTCGGGCGGTCCGAGGAAGGCGAGGTTACCGGTCTGCGGAAGAGCAGTACCGATCTTCAGGGTCAGGTCACCAACAGGTGCCGACTCGGTGGTCTCCTCGGCAGCTTCTTCAGCGGCGGGCTCAGCGGAACCCGCTGCGCAACCACTGAGAACCAGAGCCGAGGCAGCGAAAATGGCCAAGCCACTTCCAGCCTTGGAAATTACACTCATGATGCTCCTTACATTGAGTTGTGTTCCACATAGGAACATGGCTGTGTAATACACAGCCAATGTTCAATAGTAGGCGCAGTAATGTTCTGGTTCCAAGGCAAAATGGTTACAGCCCTGTAACAACCGGTAACCGGTTCCAGCGTTTTTTGAGCTCTATTTCGGAGTTTTTTGAGTGTTTCGTAAGGCATCAGCCCCGAAAACTGCCAAAGCAAGCACCACAATGCCAAAACCCCACCAGCGCTCAAGTGGCATCGGCTCGGAGAGAATCACTATTCCCACGAGTGCCTGCAGTACCGGATTGATGTATTGCATCAGACCGACCGTGCTCAGCGGAAGTCGCCTCGTTGCCGCTGCAAAGAGTAGCAACGGCACAGACGTCACCGCGCCCGCAAGAAGCATGAGAAACAGGTGAAGCGAGCCCTCTGATGCAATCGTCAGACCAGAGTGGGTCTGCTCCCACCACAGCAGAGCAATAGCCACGGGGATTACCCACAGCGTCTCCAGAGTGAGGCCTTGAAGAGCCCCCATGGTTCCCAGCATTTTCTTCACCAAACCGTAGAGACCAAAAGAAAATGCCAGACCGAGGGCAATGTAGGGAAACTGACCGTAGGCAACCACCAACACCACTACTGCGATGGCTCCAAGGCCCAGCGCAACCCACTGCAATTTCCGCAGGCTCTCTCGAAGCACCAGCACCCCTAAGAGCGCTGTCACCAGGGGATTGATGAAGTAACCCAGCGCGGCATCGACCACATGCCCTGTCTGAGTCGCGACCACAAAGATTCCCCAGTTGATGGCAACTAACACCCCGGCGGATGCCGTCAACAAAGCCGTGCGACGATTGCGCAGCAGGGCTAGGGCAGAAAACAAACGGGTTTGCACCGCCAAGATGGCAACACACAGCAGGAGCGAGAGCAGAATCCGCCAGCCCAAGATTTCCATCGGCGCCGCCGGGGCTAAGGCGACGAAATAAAGCGGGAATATGCCCCACAAGATGTAGGCGAATAGGCCGTAGCCGTAGCCCTTTTGCGCCTCAGTCAAAGCTCTCACGGGCTGAGGCTAGCACTGCGCCAGCGACGGAAGAGACAAAGCAAAAGGGCCCGGAATTCCGGGCCCTTTGTGCGCGTAAATCGCTTAGTGCTCGACGATGGCGAGAACGTCCTTGACGGAGAGCACTAGGTACTCTTCTGCCCCGAACTTCACTTCTGTTCCGCCATACTTCGAGTAGAGCACGCGGTCGCCGACGGAAACGTCGAGGGGAACGCGCTTGTCACCAGCCATCCGGCCTGGGCCCACGGCGACAACTTCGCCTTCCTGGGGCTTTTCCTTGGCGGTGTCCGGAATCACGAGACCGGACGCGGTGGTCTGCTCTGCTTCGACCTGCTTAATCACAATGCGATCTTCAAGCGGCTTGATGGAGACCGACACGGTTGACCTCTTTCGTAAGACGTGTGTTAGCACACTCCCATGTGGAGTGCTAATGAGTACTGTAGCGAACGAATTAGCACTCGCGCAATCCGAGTGCCAAACGATTTCCTGTCGCTCACTGCGAGAATGTGGGGGTGTCTTTCGCGGCGGAGGAGTTATTTCAGGAAGAAACCCTGAATCTCATCAGTGAACTCGAGGCAGATTCAACCAGCGCGGAACTCGTTAAGACGATTTCTCGACTACGAAATGCCGGGCACCCCCCCGAACGCATTCACCATGCGATTGAGCAGGTTCGACTTCGGCGCAAGGCCCGCACAAAATTCGCTGAATTCAGCAGCCACATGCTCTTCACCGAAGCCGGGTTGGAACAAGCGACTCGCCTTAGTGTGGCGGCCCACCACGCTGGACGCTTTAGTGCACTAGGGGTGAAATCAATCGCTGACTTGGGGTGCGGGATCGGGGCCGATTCGATGGCGTTTGCGTCACTGGGCCTCACAGTGTTCGCTGTTGAACGCGACCCGCTTACCGCGGCCATCGCCAGCTATAACCTCGCCCCTTTCGACAATGCGAAGGTGACCTGCGCCGATGCGACCAATGTTGATGTGAGTGAGTCGGAAGCGCTGTGGCTCGACCCCGCACGGCGAGAAGGGGGTAATCGCCTGCATGACCCCGAGGACTACTCGCCTCGCTTGGACTTCGCGATCGAGATCGCTCGGAGTCGCCCCAGTGGCATCAAGTTGGCACCCGGAATGGACCGCGACCTCATTCCCGGTGATGCCGAGGCTCAGTGGGTCAGCGTGGGTGGCGATGTGGTCGAAATGGTGCTGTGGTTTGGCGCTGCAAGGCAAGACAGAGTCGCCCGCAGTGCCCTCGTGCTTTCAAATGCGGTCTCACACCGAATGGAGGCGGCAGCCGACTCGCCAGATGCCGACGTCGTTGACCTGGGCGAGTACCTCTATGAGCCAGACGGAGCTGTCATTCGCGCACGACTGATAGGCGACCTAGCACGCACCCTGGGTGGCGGAATGATTGACCCCACCATCGCCTACATCAGCGCATCGAGTTATCAGCCCACTCCTTTCGCCCAGTGCTTCGCGGTTGAGGGTGTGATGCCGGCCACGACCAAAGAAATCTCGAAGTGGGTGGCACGGCAGAACATTGGCACCATCGAAATCAAGAAACGCGGCGTCGATGTGGATCCCGCCGAGTTGAGAAAAAAGCTGCCTCTTTCGGGAGAGAACTCACGGACTCTTTTTCTCACCAGAATCAACGGCAAGAAAATAGCCATCGCCACACGGCGGATGGACACTCGCTCCTAGTTGAGAAGGAACCCAGCAGCAACCAACAGGGAGCGAATGACGGGGGTTGCCACGATGACTCCGACAACTGTTGACACCGCGATGCCGAGGTAGCCCGCAATAACGGCAATCACCACACTGCCTCGTCGCTTTTCCTCGCGCCTAAGCGAGACATGTCCCAGCACCACCCCCATGATGGCTGGAATGATTCCCACGCCGAACGCCGGCGAGAGGGCGAGGCCAACGATCGCCAACGAGAGCGCTATCGTCCCGAGCCAAGTTGATACGCCCCTTCGCTCACGCCTCGATGACGGCGCAACGCTCGGCATCAGGCCCGAGAACGCCTCATCGACTTTTTCAGTTGACTCTTCCTTCGCCTCCTCGGGCGACGAAACCGGATTCTGCTGGGAACTTTCCTGCGAGGCCGCGTGAAAACCGGCCTGAGGAATACTGGCGCGCAGGGTGGGTTCTGCTGAGACTGCGGGGTCTGAAGCAGGGCGTCCGCGTCGAATTAATTCAGCACCCAGTGCGGCGATCATCGCTCCGTTGTCGGTGCACAGCGCTAGCGGCGGAATGCGCAGGTCAACGCCGGCCGCGGCGCAACGCTCCTCAGCGAGAGCCCGAACCCGAGAATTAGCGGCCACGCCACCTCCGAGGACCAAGCGAGGCACACCGTGCTCTTGGCACGCGTCGAGTGCTTTTGACACCAACACATCCGCGACGGCCTCCTGAAATGAAGCCGCGACATCGGCGACGAGTTGCGGGTTATTCGCATCGCCGTTTTTCTCCCACCACCTGGCTACCGCCGTCTTGAGCCCCGAGAATGAAAAATTAAATCGGTGCTGATCCCGATCTTTCGGGTGGGTGAGCCCCCGCGGGAATGCATACGCCTGAGGGTTTCCCATCCGCGCTACTCGATCAATCTCGGGACCTCCCGGATAGGGCAACCCCAGTAGACGCGCCACCTTGTCGAAGGCCTCCCCCGCCGCATCATCAATCGTGTCGCCCAGGAGACTGACGTCGTCAACAATGTCTCGCACCAACAGGATCGAGGTGTGTCCCCCTGAGACCAACAAAGCCACGGTGGGAAGTTTTAACTCGCGACCTTCCGAGCGCAATAGCTCCACGCTGACATGACCCACCAGGTGGTTCACTGCATAGAGTGGCACGGCCAAACTCTGGGCCAGTCCCTTGGCTGCCCCCACTCCGACCATCAATGCTCCCGCCAAGCCGGGGCCTGAGGTCACGGCGATGGCATCAACCTCATCAAGAGCCACCCCCGCCGTGCTCACCGCATCGGAGATGACTTGAGGCAGGGCTTCAAGGTGGGCGCGGGCGGCCACCTCAGGAACAACTCCACCGAAACGACGGTGGAGTTCCATCGAGGAAGAAATCACATTTGCGAGAAGCTCTCCACCGCGAACGATGCCGACCGATGTTTCATCACAACTCGTTTCAATTCCGAGAACTACAGGAGCGCTGTCGCCTGACGACATTACGCACTCCCTTCTGAGTGAACATCGTCCACTCGACACATCACCAGGGCATCCACCCCGTCTGGCTGATAGTAACCAGCTCGCCGGTCAATCTGCCGAAAACCAACCGACTCATACAGGGCGATGGCGGCGACGTTGTCGGCACGAACCTCTAGGAATAAGTCCGTCACCCCTCGACGACGTGCCTCGTCCATCAAATCGAGCAGCAATCGTCGCCCCAACCCCTGACCGCGATGCTCATTACTCACAGCAATGGTTTGGATATCGCCTTGGAGCGCATCATGCGGCGCGGCCCGAAGCCCCGCATAGGCAATGAGTCCTCTGTCGTCGATTCCGCGATAGTAAGAAAACGGGTGCGAGAGCTCGTCTTCGATAGTGCCCATCGACCACGCATCTGAGCCGAACACAGCCTGCTCCATCGATTGGATGGCGGCGGCGTCGCTGATGGTGAGCGTTCGCAGATTACTCATTGAGGCATTGTCACATCGGGTGCTCGCAAATAGACGGCCTGTGCTGGCAGAAGGTCTATTTGGTGGTGGCGGTACCACAGCGCCGCCCTGGCTAGCAGACACGGGTTGATGGCATCAAGAAAAAGCACTGAGCCATCGTGAGGGGTGGAGTCAAAAATCTCTCTCCTGATGAGAACGGTCTCTTCCAGCCTCTGACCAAAGGTTCCCTCTAATCGCGGAGCATAAGAGGTGACGGCTACCTCGCCCCTGCGCGCATCGGTGACAACTCGAGTCGGCCCGGTGAGTTCCCACGCGGCCGCGTCGTGGCTCAGCACTGGCCACAGAGGAATGCCTCGCCCGAGTGCGAAGGCTTGGGCCGCAGCCATTCCCACTCGCAGACCGGTAAAGGGGCCAGGGCCCACTCCCATGACGACGGCGCTGACATCTGACGGGGTTGCACTCGCATCCGCCAGTGCTCTCGCAATCAAGGGTCCGATTGCTTCGGCATGGGACCGCCGATCTTCCACGGTTGCCTGCGAGAGACAATTACCCTGTTCTCCCACAACCGCCACCGCAGTGCCGATGGAGGAATCAATGGCGAGAAGCATCGACTGCCTCCATCACGTCATCAAAGCGGCGGGAAGGTTGACCCGAACGACTGTGGGCGCTGAGCGTCACGACCCGAACACCCGAATCAGCCTCATCTAGGTCAATATCCTCATCGACATCATCAGTTGCGCGCTGAATGTCGACATCGAGCCATTCCTCAACGAGATGTTCGGCATATGGCCGACCCCATTCGATCAGAGTGATCGAATGGTCGATGTCTAAATCAAGGTCGACAATTTCGTCATGGTGTGTCAGACGATAGGCGTCAACGTGAATGACAGGGGGCTGTGTGGAGTCAGTGCGTTGATGGACCCGGGCTACTACAAAGGTGGGGCTTTGGATCAGGCCGTCAACACCCAGAGCCTCTCCCAAACCGCGCACCAGAGTCGTCTTTCCCGCACCCAAAGGCCCGTGCAGCACCACCACATCGCCTGCCTGCAGGGTCCGCCCAATGACGGCACCCAGATCCATCATGTCTTGCGAGCTGTGGGCCTCGTAAACGCTCATTCGATAACTCTCCGGACACGGTGACCTACTCGCGTAATCAGCTCGTAGGAATTGGTCCCAATGGCGTCTGCCCATTGCGACACGTGCGGTTCGCCTCGCGCTGGATCTCCCCACAGGGTTGCCCACTCGCCCACTGAAACGGGGGTGTCACCCACATCGATTGTCACCTGGTCCATCGATACACGGCCTGCGATGTGGAAGCGCTTGTCACCAATTGACACGGGGCCGATAGAAGAACCGTGTCGTGGCACACCGTCTGCATAGCCCAGAGGAACCAAGGCCATGGTGGTCTCACGTTCGGTGGTGTAGGTCATGTCGTAGCCGACACCGTGGCCAGCGGGTAAACGTTTGACCACAATCACCTGACCTCGAAATCTCATGGCAGGGGTCAGCCCCATCTCCTCGTGGGCTGCCGTAACGGGCACTCCGTAAGACGCCACACCCAGCCGAACCATGTCGAAACGCAGGTCGCTACTGCGCGCGGCGACGGTACTCGATGCGGCGTGGGTGAGCTCTGGATCGATTCCTGCTTCTCGCAGTAATCCCACCGCCCGGCGAAAGACTTCGGCCTGCTCCGCGTCACTCGATTCCGATTTGAGCGACATGTGAGTGAACACCCCCCGCACAGAAACTGCGCCAGAATCTTGAAGGGCCCGTGCTCGGCCAAATAATTCAGCCCAGTCGCGCTCGGTTGCGCCACCCCGGCCCATTCCAGAGTCAATCTTGAGGTGGACACTGGCCCGCCTAATCCCCGACGCGGCCTTCGCCACTGCTTCCAACTGCCCCAGGCTTGAAATTCCCAAGTCGATATCTGCGCTAATGGCCGAAACAAGATCGGATTCAGGACCAATCAACCACGCCAAGGTCGGTGCAGAAATTCCCGACTCACGCAATTCAAGCGCTTCCGTAATGTCGGCAGTGCCGAGCCATGTCGCTCCACCCTCTAGGGCTGCCCGTGCCGCCACGATTGCGCCGTGTCCGTAACCATCGGCTTTCACCACGACCATGGCGTCGGGGGTTTTCGCGTCTGCGATTAACTTCTCTACGTTGGCTGAGATAGCTGCTGGTGAAATACGTAACTCGCGCATCGACTCCGTCATCAGGAAACACTCTCCGACTCGGCGATGACAAAGGCCACGGCAACCGGCCCGTCATGGCTGAGAGAAAGGTGCCACGACGTCACGCCCTTCTGCTGGGCTCGCTTCGCCGCCCCGCCGCTCACCACTAAAAAAGGGGCACCGCTGTCAGATTTTGTGACCTGAATGTCGTGCCAACTAAAACCGGGAACATCGCCACCCAGGGCCTTGAGTGCGGCCTCCTTCGCGGCAAACCTGGCGGCGAGCGATTGAATGCGGGCATCGCCCTCAGGAATTCCGTGATGGTCTGATTCACCGAAAAGCCGCTCACCCAATTGGGGCGTTCGTGTCATTGAGCGCGCGAATCGCTCGAGGTCGACGACGTCTACCCCCACACCGATCACCATCTGACGGCCGCCTACTCCACGGTGACGGACTTGGCCAGGTTACGTGGCTGATCCACATCGAGGCCTTTTGCTTGGGCGAGTTCCATGCCGAAGATGTGCAGCGGAACAACGGCAAGGAGGGGCTCGATAAAAGTTGGTGCTGGGGGAAGGCCGATGACTTCGTCGGCAAAGGGGAGAACCGCCGCGTCGCCTCGCTCAGCGATGGCAATCACGCGAGCGCCTCGCGCACGAATTTCTTGGATGTTCGAGACAACCTTGGAGTGAAGCGACAGTGGGTCCCGAGGGCTGGGAACGACTACGAAGACAATTTGGCCGGGTTCAATCAAGGCAATTGGGCCGTGTTTGAGCTCACCCGCGGCAAAACCTTCGGCGTGGATATACGCGAGCTCTTTGAGTTTCAGGGCGCCTTCGAGCGCTACCGGATAACCCACGTGACGTCCGAGGTAGAGCACCGAGCGTGTGTCCGCCATCCATCCAGCGAGTTCACGAATACGGGGGCCTGTTTGGACCATCTCCGCCATCCACCCGGGGGTGGCAAGAAGGGCTTGCGCCATGTCCGAGAGCTCGGCCGACCCCATGGTCTTGCGCTGGACCGCGAAAGAGAGAGCCAGAAGATAGGCCGCGACGATTTGTGCGGAGAAGGCTTTGGTAGACGCAACGGCCACTTCGGGGCCTGCGTGGGTATAGAGAGTGGCGTCGGACTCCCGCGGAATCGTCGCGCCCTGGGTGTTACAGATGGAAAGCGTCTTTGCCCCCGACTCTGAAGCGTGACGCACGGCCATCAAGGTGTCCATAGTTTCACCCGATTGGCTCACCGATACGACGAGAGTGTGTGAGTCGATGACAGCACCCCGGTAGCGGAATTCGTGGGAGAGCTCCACACTCGCGGGAATTCCCGCCCACTTCTCCATGGCGTAGGCGCCCACCATCGCCGCGTAGGCGGCCGTACCGCAGGCTACAAAAATCACCCTATTGATTTCGTCATCGTTCACGATCACGTCGAGTTCCGGAATGGTGAGCGTCCCAGTCTCGTCGATGCGACCACGCAAAGTGTTCGCCACGGCGTCAGGTTGCTCAGAGATTTCTTTGGCCATAAAACTCGGCCATCCACCCTTTTCGGCAGCCGACGCGTCCCAGTCGATGCTGAAGTGCTCCGGTTCCACCGGATTTCCCTGGAAATCAGTAACGGTCACCGCATCAGCAGTAATCGTGACGACTTGGTCTTGCCCCAATGCCATCGCCTCACGGGTGTGCTCGACGAAGGCCGCGACGTCAGAAGCGAGGAAGTTTTCGCCCTTACCCAAGCCCACTACGAGCGGAGAGTTTCGACGAGCACCCACGACGACGCCCGGCTGGTCCTCGTGGGCAACGAGCAAAGTGAAGGCACCTTCGAGATGGTTGACCGTCCGACGCAGGGCTTCGGTGAGATCACCGGTCTCCCGATATTCCCGGGCCACCATGTGGGCCGCTACCTCGCTGTCCGTATCGGAAACGCATTCGATGCCCTCGGCAGCCAGCTGCTCTTTGAGCTCGACGTAGTTCTCGATGATTCCGTTGTGGATGAGAGCCAGTTTTCCGCCATCTGCGAGGTGGGGGTGGGCGTTGAGGTCCGTCGGTGCACCGTGGGTTGCCCACCGTGTGTGGGCAATTCCGGTGTGGCCCACTGCAATTGGTTCCGCGATGAGGTGCTCACGCAACGCGCTCAATTTGCCGGATTTCTTTGCCGTGTGGATGGCATTGTCGGTGCTGATCACCGCCACTCCTGCAGAGTCGTATCCGCGATATTCGAGCCGGCCTAAACCGGCCAACAACACCTCGAGGCTGGGCTGTGAGCCGACGTAACCGACAATTCCGCACATGCGAACGAGTCTAGGCGATGGGGTTTGCCGCGCCCGCTTCGCACTACCCTGGTCTTCATGGCTTCCGAGGTGGTCGGCGCGCTCGACGGTAGCCCCTTCGATGAATATGACCGCCAGAGCTGGGCATCTCTCTCTAGCCCGCGTCCGCTGAGCCTGAGTGATGATGATTTAGAGCGCATTCGATCAACGGGCGACCCACTCGATTCGACCGAGGTCACCGAGATCTACCAGCCACTCGCCGAACTTCTCGGGCTCTACGTTGACACGACCCGCGAGCTTCATCGCCAAACGCGAGAATATTTGGGCACCAATGGGCGGCTCACTCCCTTTGTGATTGGTGTTGCCGGAAGTGTTGCGGTCGGAAAGTCGACGACATCTCGTCTCGTGCGTGAACTCCTCTCGCTTAGGCCCTCGACACCAAGTGTGCAATTGGTCACAACTGACGGATTCCTGTGGCCCACCGCTGAGCTACAGCGACGCGGAATACTCAACCGCAAAGGCTTCCCCGAGTCGTACGACCGTCGAGCCCTGCTTCGATTCGTCACCCAGGTGAAAAGTGGTGTGAGCCCGGTCAACGCTCCGGCATATTCGCATCTGTTCTACGACCGAATTGAAGGGCAATTCCAAGAGGTCACTTCGCCCGATGTGTTGATTGTCGAGGGGCTGAACGTGCTCCAACCCCCGGCGACCCACTCCGCACTGGCCGTAAGTGACCTGTTTGACTTCAGTATTTATGTCGACGCAAAACCCGAACATATTGCACATTGGTACGAGGAAAGATTCCTCACTCTTCAGCGGGGGGCCTTCTCAGACCCGCGCAGTTACTTCCACCGCTACGCCGAGCTGAATGAGCAGGATGCCCGAGACGAAGCTCGCCGAATTTGGGCTGAAGTGAATGAGCCCAACCTTCGCGAAAACATCGCCCCCACGAAGCCCCGGGCCTCGTTGATTCTGCAAAAAACCGCTGACCACCGGGTCGATCGAGTGTTACTACGAAAGGTCTAGCTCAACTGCTCGCGCACTACCTGCGCGATGGAATCGGCAATGCTCTTGGCCTGCTCTTTATCGAGGGCTTCGACCATGATGCGCACGAGAGGCTCTGTACCCGATGGCCGAAGCAACACTCGACCCGTGTCACCCAATAGCGCTTCCGCCCGAGCCACTGCGTCGGCAATCGCCGAGTTGGCGTCGAGCTTCTTGTGGTCGACACCCGAGACATTGAGGAGTACCTGAGGGAATACGGTCATCTGATCAGCAAGCTCAGCGAGGGGTTTGCCGCTTCGCACCACTTCAGCTGCCAGGTGAAGTCCCGTCAAGATGCCATCGCCTGTTGTCTGATACTCCGACATGATGATGTGACCCGATTGTTCGCCGCCGAGGGTCAAGCCAGAAAGCTCGAGCTCTTCGAGGACGTACCGGTCACCGACCTTGGTTTGGTGGATTGCAATGCCGTGTTGTTCCATCAGCCGGTGCAAACCCAGGTTGCTCATCACCGTTGCGACGATGCCGTCTCCGGTGAGCTCACCACGTTGCTTTTTCGCCAGCGCCAGGATGGCCATGATTCGGTCACCATCAATAAGGCGCCCCGTGTGGTCAACAGCCAAGGTGCGATCGGCATCACCGTCGTGGGCAATTCCCACATCAGCACCCGACTCGACCACCGCCTCCTGGAGAAGCTCGGGGTGAGTCGAACCATAACCCTGGTTGATGTTGAGGCCATCCGGTTCATTACCCAAGACGGTGACCTCTGCTCCGGCATCTTTAAACACCCGAGGCGACACCCCTGCGGCTGCACCGTGGGCGCAGTCGATGACCACATGAAGACCCTTGAGAGACACCGGCACCGACTTCAACAACGCCAAGGCATAGCGGTCTTCGGCGTCGGAGAAGCGAGAAATTCGACCCACTCCTGAGCCGGTGGGGCGAAGCGGCTGGGTTCCCAGTGCTTCTTGAATGCGGTCTTCCACTTCGTCAGGAAGCTTTGTGCCGCCATAGGAGAAAAACTTGATGCCGTTATCAGGTGCGAGGTTGTGAGAAGCAGAAACCATGACCCCAAAGTCCAAGCCCGCGTCGCGCACCAACAGGGCAATCGCGGGGGTTGGGATGACTCCCGCATCCAACACATCGATACCGGAACTCGCGAGACCCGCCGCCACTGCAGAGGAAAGGAACTGTCCCGACACTCGAGGGTCGCGACCAATGACCGCACGCGGTCGAACGCCCTTCGCCTTCAGTTCGTCGGCGTGGCGACCACGGGTCAGTACCGACGCTGCCGCTTGAGCAAGCTCAAGCGCCAGCTGCGCCGTGAGATCGCCATTGGCGAGTCCGCGGACGCCGTCTGTTCCGAACAAACGACCCATGGTCTAATCCGTGAAAGCGGATTAACGCTTCGAGTACTGAGGAGCCTTACGGGCCTTCTTCAGACCGGCCTTCTTGCGTTCCTTGACGCGAGCGTCGCGGGAGAGGAAGCCAGACTTCTTCAGGTCGGCACGGTTGTTGTCGCGGTCAATCTCGTTCAGAGCACGCGCGATTCCCAGACGCAGGGCACCTGCCTGGCCAGAAGGACCACCGCCGGTGATGCGGGCGGACACGTCATACGCGCCTCCGAGCTTCAACACGGTGAAGGGGTCGGTGATCAGCTGCTGGTGCAGTTTGTTGGGGAAGTAGTCTTCGAAACTACGTCCGTTGACCGTAATCAGACCAGTTCCCGGGGTGAGGCGGACACGGGCGACAGCTTCCTTACGACGACCTACAGCCTGGCCACCCACAGTCAACGGGGGACGGCTTTCGGTCACAACAGCGGCTTCAACCGGAGTCTCGGTGCTGAAGACCTCGGGGGCTTCAGTTTCTTCAGTGGTGTTTTCCATCATTAATCCTTTGTGCCTATTCGCTGACTATTGGGCGAGCTGAGTCAGCTCGTAGGGACGAGGCTGCTGAGCCTGGTGGGGGTGCTCGCTACCGGTGTAGACCTTGAGCTTCTTCAGTTGCTCACGTCCAAGGGTGTTCTTCGGCAGCATGCCGCGAATCGCCTTTTCCACGGCGCGAACCGGGTTCTTCTCCAGAAGTTCGGTGTAGGACACCGCGCTCAAACCACCCGGGTAACCCGAGTGGCGGTAGGCCATCTTCTGAGCAGCTTTCTGACCGGTGAGAACCACCTTGTCAGCGTTCACAATGATCACGTAGTCACCCATGTCCATGTGGGGCGAGAAGGTGGTCTTGTGCTTTCCGCGCAGCAGGGCTGCAGCGTGCGAGGCCAAACGGCCCAATACGACGTCCGAAGCGTCGATAACTAGCCAGTCACGACGGATATCCGTCGGAGTGGGCGAAAAGGTGCGCGTCATGCGTCATCCCATCGTGTCGAGGTGTTCGTGTATCCCGCTCCGTGGGAGTTTTCCAACATCCCGGTGGAGGGCTCAACCGAAGCGCCACCTGTTGTGGCACCAGCGCTCCACCTTACACGCCAATGCCCGCATTCTCAATCTGAGAGTGGTGTCCTCTGCGCCCGAGTCAGCTCCGCCCGACGGGCAAGTTCTCGATCTTTGGGGTAGATGACCTCAACCAAGGTGAGTCCGTGTGCTGGCATGGTTTTCCAGGCGCTGGTTCGCGCAGTTTGATCACGCAGGGCCACTATTTCCGACACGTCGAGGTCGCCCTTCCCCACGGCGATCGCGGCACCCACCAGAGAGCGCACCATCGAATGGCAAAACGCGTCGGCCACCACCGTTCCGCAGAGAACACCCTCTGAATCGCGCACCCACGAAAACTTCTCTAGCGTGCGAATGGTTGTGGCGCCCTCCCGTGCCCGACAAAAGCTCGCCCAGTCGTGAAGCCCCAGAAGGGCCTTTCCCAGGCGGTTCATCGCGGCCTGATTGAGCGAGTCGCTCATCCACAGTGTGTGCCCGGCCGTGCGAGGGTCCTTGCGGGCGCGACCATCAGCAATTCGGTACTCGTATCGACGGCGTAATGGCGAGAATCGCGCATCAAACCCGTCCGGGGCGATCATCACACGCTCCACCCAAATCGCCGAAGTTTTCCCCAGAGCGCCACGAAGTCGCTTGAGTAGTTCCTTGTCGACCTTGTGAGGTTCTGCCACGAGCGCGTGGTCAGACGGAAGGTCAACGTGGCACACCTGTCCGGTTGCGTGCACTCCGGAATCGGTACGCCCCGCCACCACAGTTCTCACTAGTGATAAATCAAGGCGGAGCGCTTTAGCTAAGGCGGTCTCTAGAGTCTGCTGAACGCTCGGCAGATTGGGCTGCTTAGCCCATCCGGAAAAACCGGCACCGTCGTAGGCGAGGTCAACTCGGAGTCTCACATCACCCTCCACATCATCCGGGAAGGAAAGTTACGACTTACTTAGCGTCGTCCTCAGCGGGAGCCTCTTCTGCAGGGGCTTCCTCCGCAGCAGCCTCTTCAGCTGGCGCCTCCTCGGCGGCAGCCTCTTCGGCGGACGCTACTTCGGCGGCCGCTTCTTCAGCTGCTGGGGTCTCCTCAGCGACCTCGACGGCCTCTTCGGTTGCAGCCTCTTCGACTACGGCGTCAGTCGCTTCAGCATCGGCTGCCTCAGCCGCTTCGGTCGCTTCCGCTTCAGCCTTCTTAGCGGCTGCCTTGGCGGCCTTTTCCGCTTCCTTTGCGGCCTTCTCAGCTTCTTCCTTCAGGCGGGCCTTCTTCGCCGAGGGCTTCTTCTGAACCGGGTCCAGAATGAGCTCAATCACTGCCATGGGGGCGTTGTCGCCCTTGCGGAAGCCGATTTTCACGATGCGGGTGTAACCACCCTCACGCTCAGCCACGAGGGGAGCAATCTCGGTGAAGAGGCGGTGCACCGCACTCTTGTCGCGGATCACGGTCATCACCCGGCGTCGGGCGTGCAGATCACCGCGCTTCGCGAAGGTCACCATGCGCTCAGCGAGCGGACGGAGACGCTTGGCTTTGGTCTCGGTGGTCTGGATGCGGCCGTGGGTAAACAGCGCCGTGGCGAGGTTCGCCAGCATCAAACGTTCGTGGGCAGGGCCGCCTCCGAGGCGGGGTCCCTTAGTGGGCTTCGGCATGGTTGTCGTTTCCTCGTACTAAAAAGTGGTTTCGGTCCGGATTACTCGTCGTCCAGGCCGGTGTAGTAGGCGCTTCCGTCGAAGCCGGGCATGGTGTCCTTGAGCGACAGGCCCATTTCCACGAGCTTGTCGCGGACCTCGTCCACGGACTTCTGACCAAAGTTGCGGATGTTCATCAGCTGGTGCTCACTCAACGCCACGAGTTCACTCACGGTGTTGATGCCTTCACGCTTGAGGCAGTTGTAGCTACGAACAGAAAGATCAAGGCTCTCAATCGGGGTGGCGAGCTCGCTCGAGGCCATGACCTCGACCGGCGCCGGTCCAATTTCGATACCTTCAGCTTCGACGTTGAGGTCGCGGGCCAAACCAAAGAGCTCAACGAGAGTGCGACCAGCAGAGGCCACCGCGTCGCGCGGAGCCATCGAGGGCTTGGTCTCGACATCCACCACGAGGCGGTCGAAGTCGGTGCGCTCACCGGCACGAGTGGCCTCGACGCGGTAGGTCACCTTCAACACGGGCGAGTAAATCGAGTCAACGGGGATGGCCCCGGCCTCGGCGTACTCGTTACGGTTCTGGGTCGCCGAGACGTATCCGCGGCCACGCTCGATGGTGAGTTCCAACTCAAAGCTCGCCTTGTCGTTCAGGGTGGCGATGTGCAGCTCCGGGTTGTGGATCTCGACACCTGCCGGTGCAGAAATGTCGGCAGCGGTGACGTTGCCGGCACCCTGCTTACGCAAGTAAGCAGTGATCGGCTCATCGTGTTCGCTGGAGACCACGAGGTTCTTGATGTTCAAGATGATTTCGGTGACATCTTCCTTCACGCCTTCCACGGTGGAGAACTCGTGGAGCACACCGTCGATACGGATACCAGTAACGGCAGCACCCGGAATCGAGGAGAGCAGGGTGCGACGAAGGGAGTTTCCGAGCGTGTAGCCAAAACCAGGCTCCAGGGGCTCGATAACGAAGGAAGAGCGGAATTCGGAGACGGATTCTTCAGTGAGTGTGGGGCGCTGTGCAATGAGCACGATGTGTTTCCTTTCGGCAAAGTGTCCGCTATATGACACCTGTTCGATGCGGAATGTTCCGCGGATCTATTTTGTTGTTGTCGTAGTGGTCAGTGGAGGCCCGGAGGCCAAGGCTTAGACGCGGCGACGCTTCGGCGGGCGGCAACCGTTGTGCGCCTGAGGCGTCACGTCGGTAATCGAACCCACCTCAAGGCCAGCGGCCTGAAGCGAACGAATGGCGGTCTCGCGGCCCGAACCCGGGCCCTTGACGAACACGTCGACCTTCTTCATGCCGTGTTCCTGAGCCTGCTTGGCAGCGGACTCGGCGGCAAGCTGAGCGGCGAACGGGGTTGACTTGCGCGAACCCTTGAATCCGACCGCTCCAGAAGACGCCCAGCTGACGACAGCGCCAGAGGGGTCCGTGATCGACACGATGGTGTTGTTGAAGGTCGACTTGATGTGGGCCTGACCCACTGCGACATTCTTCTTAGTCTTACGGCGGGGCTTACGCGCGGCCGTCTGCTTGGTGGTTGCCATCTAATTCTTCTCCGAAACTCTCGAGCCCTACTAGGCCTTCTTCTTACCGGCGACAGTGCGCTTAGGTCCCTTGCGGGTGCGGGCATTGGTCTTGGTGCGCTGGCCACGAACAGGCAGGCCACGGCGGTGACGCAAACCCTCGTAGCTTCCGATTTCCACCTTGCGGCGGATGTCAGCGGCCACCTCACGGCGAAGGTCACCCTCCACCTTGTAGGCACCCTCGATGTGGGTACGAATCTGCAGCAACTCGTCGTCGCTCAGATCCTTGACGCGGGTGTTCGGGTTAATGCCCGTCGCGGCGAGAGTCTGCTGCGCGCGAGTGCGGCCGACTCCGAATACATAGGTAAGAGCCACTTCGACCCGCTTTTCGCGGGGAATATCGACTCCGGCAATACGTGCCATGTCTTATCTCCTGAGAGTGTGAGAGGTCTGTGTCAGATTCGGTGCCCGGGCCTCTCCCCGAGGTGTCCTCCCCGAAGGGATTCGTGAACCTGCCTGGTCTATTGAGTTGTGGTTCCGACTAGCCTTGGCGCTGCTTGTGTCGGGGGTTTTCGCAAATCACCATCACGTTTCCGTGGCGACGGATGACCTTGCACTTGTCGCAAATCTTTTTGACGCTCGAGCTAACCTTCATAATTTCTCTCCTGCTGGCCTCGTACCCAGACTCCCTGGGCCGTTCCTTCTCAGTGGTTCGTTTACTTGTAGCGGTAGACAATCCGGCCGCGGGTCAGGTCATAAGGCGAGAGCTCCACAATCACGCGGTCCTCGGGGAGGATTCGGATGTAGTGCTGACGCATCTTGCCCGAAATGTGAGCAAGAACCTTGTGCCCGTTGGTCAACTCCACTCGGAACATCGCGTTAGGAAGAGCTTCGACTACCGAACCTTCGATTTCGATGACACCGTCTTTGTTGGCCATAGCCTCACTTGTCTAGCTGGTAAATTTCACTGGTCGTGCTGGAGTGGCTGGCTCGAAAGCCTTTGACACACCAATGGGATAGCTTATTGCGTTTAGTGGGGCAACACAAGTCGCCTAAGCAGTAACTCCGCGCTCTGCGAGCTTTGAGAGAATCCGCCCGGTCACCTCGTCAATCGCCCCAATACCGTCGACTGACGCCAACAGACCATGCTGACCATAGAGATCAATCAGTGGAGCTGTCTGTTCGCGGTAGACATCGAGTCGGTGACGCACCACCGACTCATCATCGTCACTGCGGCCCTGCTCCACTGCTCGCTTCTTTAATCGCTCGACGACCACTTCCACATCTGCAACGAGCTCGACAACCGCATCGAGGGCGGTGTGGTGCTCAGAAAGCATGTCATTCAGGGCGTCTACTTGAGCGGTCGTGCGCGGGTAGCCGTCGAGGAGAAACCCTGATGAGCAATCCGGCTGAGCCAAGCGGTCAGCAACGAGTTCGTTCGTGAGCGAGTCGGGGACATTGTCTCCCCTGTCCATGAATTCTTTCGCCCGCTTACCCAACTCGGTTTCGTTGCGCACGTTCTCCCGGAAGATATCCCCGGTTGAAATCGCGGGAATCCCAAAGGTCTGCGCCAAAATGGCCGCCTGGGTGCCTTTTCCAGCGCCAGGGGGACCAATCAAGAGAAGGCGGACGCCGCCGCTCACTTGAGAAGCCCCTCGTAGTGGCGCTGCTGCAGCTGGGAGTCGATCTGCTTCACGGTGTCCAAACCGACACCGACGATGATCAGGATGCTGGCACCACCGAAGGGGAAGTTCTGGTTTGCGTTTACTGTCGCGAGCGCAATCAGCGGAATCAATGCCACGAGGCCCAGATACAGCGATCCGGGGAAGGTAATGCGAGTCAACACGTAGTCGAGGTACTCGGCCGTGGGACGTCCCGCGCGAATACCGGGAATGAATCCGCCGTATTTCTTCATGTTGTCAGCGACCTCTTCGGGGTTGAAGGTAATCGCGACATAGAAATACGTGAAACCAACAATCAAGAAGAAATACACGAGCATGTACAGCGCGTTGTCACCAGAGGTGAGGTTGTTCTGAATCCAGACCACCCATTCGGCCGGCGATTCACCCAGCGCAGGCTGGTTGAACTGGGCCAACAGCGCCGGCAAATACAGAAGCGATGAGGCAAAAATCACGGGGACCACGCCGGCCATGTTGACCTTGATGGGGATGTAGGTGTTATTTCCGCCGTAAGTGCGGCGACCCACCACGCGCTTCGCGTATTGAACGGGAACTCGACGCTGCGACTGCTCGACGAACACCACCAGTCCCATAATGACGAGGCCGATGGCGAGCACCACGATGAAGATCTCGAAACCTTCGGTTTGAGCGATCGCCCACAGAGACGCGGGGAACGTCGCGGCAATTGACACAAAGATCAACAGCGACATGCCGTTGCCCACCCCGCGCTCGGTAATCAATTCACCGAGCCACATAATCAACCCGGTTCCCGCGGTCATCGTGATGACCATGAGCATGATCGCGTACCAGGCGTCGTTTGACAGCAGCTGGTTACACGCGGGAATTCCGGTGTTGGCACCAAATAGCGCTCCGCTTCGCGCCACGGTAATCAAGGTGGTGGACTGCAAAAGCGCCAGACCAATAGTCATGTAGCGGGTGTATTGGGTGAGCTTGCCCTGGCCCGCCTGACCCTCTTTGTGCAGGGTTTCAAAGTGCGGAATCACCACACGCAATAGCTGCGTGATGATTGATGCGGTGATGTAGGGCATGATGCCCAAAGCAAAAATTGACAGCTGGAGAAGGGCGCCACCACTAAAGACATTGACGAGCTCATAGAGCCCAGTCGTACCTCCGGCACCCGCCACACACTGCTGAACGTTCCGGTAATCGACGAATGGCGCGGGGATAAACGATCCCAAACGGAAGATGCCAATGATCGCCAGCGTGAAGCCAATCTTGCGACGCAAATCCGGCGTGCGGAAGATTCTTCCAATTACCGCGAACACATCACCCTCCAGCCCTGGCGGTTAGCCAGCAATGTCATCGAGCCTACCCGTTTTAGCAC
>JBMSHQ010000019.1:0-16456 GCA_049416945.1 Pontimonas sp.
GGGGCGGTAGCTCAGCTGGTTAGAGCAGCGGACTCATAATCCGTCGGTCACGGGTTCAAGTCCCGTCCGCCCTACAGCGACAGTGTTCACCTGACAGCCCTATCGACGGGTCATTTTGGTCGTTAGTGTTGGGCAGAGGCTCCCCACTCGGGCCAAGGGAGGGAAATCACCGTCGTGACCAACAGCGCAGTGACGGCGGAACCAGCTGTTTTTCAACCAGAGGCATATATTCCCTCGTCTTTGGCCGGCATGGTTGACGTTATTGCACAGCTTGAGCAGGACCAACCGGCCAGACGACTCGTCATGCCTGGGGGCAAGGTGGAGTTGGCGCTGTTCCTTGAGGGCAGTGACATTACCGAGTTTTACATGGGTTTCGACGGACTGAGCGCTCGCGGCCCGCGCAAGGATTTTTCTCTGCTGTTTTCTGTGACAAACCGGCCGCAAATTGTTTCGGCAAAGAAGATCAACATCATGTTGGTGCTGATGAGCCCTGCTGCGGCAATGTTGATATTCGGTGTGCCTGCCTCGGAGCTCACCAATAGGTCTATTTCGCCCGAATCGCTGGGAATCAATATGGCTCCCCTGCAGGACGAGCTCAATGCGCTGCCGACTTTTTCGGCTCGGGCCAGGTTGCTAGAAGAATGGTTGTTGCGCAGGCTCGCGGCAGGCCCAGATAACCCGGGTCTATTCCGTGTGTCTAAGAATCTCGTAGCTCTGTTTGGAGATGACAGGCTCCTTCCTGATAGCGAGCAGGTCATGGACTTGACTGGCTACTCCCGATCCCACGCGGACCGACTGGCAAAGCAGTGGTTGGGGCTTACTGTCGAGCAGTATGGCGCCTTGCATGCCTATCGACGAGCACTTCGCCTTCTCAATGAGCCAATGAGCCTCGCCGAGGTGGCCGTCACGGCTGGCTATTTCGATCAGGCACATTTCACTCGCACGTTCACGAGGTACTCGGGCATAACTCCCGGTGAATATCGCCGGACGCCCCAGACAGGAATCGACACACTCCAACTCGACTGACACAAGCCTTCGAGATGAGCATCTCGTGCAAGACAAGTCTCTCCGAGTGCTGAATCCTCGAAGGTGGTGCCGACACGAAGCACCACAGAGATTGGAGCACAATGAGAAAGTTCTTCAACCCCGTTGGCTGGTTGATCCTCACGACCCTGTTTTTCGGTATGGGCACCACACTGACAATTGGCTGGCCGGTGGAGGGTCTCGAAGCTGGTGGCCTTTCGACAGCCCCTGCAGATGTGGCGACCTACACCTGGTACGGCTTGGTCTTCATGGCTGGCTACCTATTGGCCGCCATTGGTGTCGGGTATTTTGCCCGAGGAGCGACTCGCGCTCGCCTTACTTTCGGTCTGGGAGCAAGCATTGTCTTCTGGGTTGTCATCGGGTTGTTTGTGATTGTTGGACCCGTCGTCGGATATGCCAACTTCGCTCCTGACTTTGGGATTATCCCCGCTATCGCAGGGCTTGGAATGATGATCTCCGGCTTGATTCACTGGAACGATTCTGAGGAAAGCGCGGCTGTACGGTGATCGAACAGTCTGGCAACTCCCGCGTCTACTGGGTGGCCTCGAACCTCGCTGACCAAAGTCGATTTCTGGGAATTGGCCTCTTGGCCATTGCCATCTGGGCCGTGGGAGTACCGATGGCGTTCTTGGCCAGTGTTCAGGAATCGGAAGTCGCAGGTGTTGGCCTGTTCGTGGCCAGTTGTGCGGTGGGGCTCGTGCTGTGGATATCCACTTTCACCACCGTCGATCGGTTCCGCGCCTTGGCAAAGAGCTTGCCAGAGGACATTTCAGATATGGCCGCAAGCCACCACTTTCAGGCAAACCCTTGGTTTGCATTTGCCTTCGTGTTCACTGCGGTGCACATTGGCATCCTCGTCGGCCACGGCATCGTCTTGCTCGGCTGAGACTCCATCCGCGAACAACTGAACCCGAAATAACGAAAAGGAAAATAATGAAGTTTTTCAATACAAGATTCTGGCTTCTTGCCACCGGGACGCTTTTTACCGTTTTTCCGACCATTGCTGCGCTCTCGGGTAGTACGGTCGACGGGGCGTCGGCTTATTGGACCTCTTTTGGATCTCTGAGTGACAGGGAGGCTGCAATGGCCGCTGTCGTCGAATTGGCCTGGGGATTCCACATCCTTGCCCTAGGGCTCGTGATTCTTGGAATCGCCCTTCTCGCCCCGGAGCCACTTCGTGCCCGACTGGGAGTTGTCGCGATGGTGGGGTTCGCGTTGAGTCAGGTCTTGTCTGCAGGGACGGCAGCTCAATTTGGCTACGGAGGTGCCGATGCGATGGGCGCCTTTGGAATTGTCGTGATTGGCGTGCCGTTACTCACGCTCATCACCTGCGCTGTGAGGTGGAACGCCAGACCCGTTAGCAACAGTTAGTTCGCTTAAGTGATTGGGAGGGCCCCAATCAGTCACAATATGAAGGAGGTAGAGATGATCACCTTGATGGCACGTCACCAGGTCGACGACTGGGGCAAATGGTTTGAGTTATACCAAGCACAGCGCGGTCAATTGGCTCAGATGGGGGTGACCAGGGAGGCGGCACTTCAATCGACTACCGACCGAAACGATGTCGTCGTCATCCATGAGTTTGACTCCATGGAAGCCGCCGAAGAGTTCCTCAAGGCGACTGAGGCGCCGGACATGGTCCAAATGTTGGAAGCCGGTGGCGTTAGGCCAGAGACGATGACAATGGAGCTATTCCACACCCACTAAAAGGGCGTGTGGCACCGTGGGGGAGGGAGAGCCAGGTCCGGGGGGTCATGACGACACTCCCGGTCCATGGCTCCGTCTATCTTGGCTCCACCCTGAAGTACTTCTCGCCATCTGCTGCATCGATTCATTGCCGAGCACCCGGGTGAATACCAATGTGAATCGCACACGATACGGGTTCACGACCCGTCGGCCCTACTATGTTGCAGTGAGACGGCGGGTGAGTGCGCGCGGATGCACACGATCCCAAGAAGAAGCTCGGAGTTTTAGGCGGTAATTCCACCCAGCTGGGCGCGTGGGCAGTCAAACGGGTCTCTCGCGCGAAGTCCGACCCGGTTGAGGTAGGCAACGACGATTCCGTACGAGCGCAACAGAGTGGTTTCTGTGTACGCGATGGAGTGCTCTCGACAGTACTCCTTCACTATCGCGGAGGCTTTGGCCAGCGACGGTCGGGGCATGTTGGGAAACAGGTGGTGTTCCACTTGATAGTTCAAGCCCCCCATGAACATGTCCATGAATCTGCCGCCTCGGATATTTCGGCTCGTGATCACCTGTCGACGGAGGAAATCGACTTTTTGCCCGAGGGGGATAATCGGCATCCCCTTGTGGTTCGGAGCAAACGACGCCCCCATATAGACACCAAACACGGCAAGCTGCGTCGCGAGGAACACGAGGGCAATCGACCACGGCATGAGGAGAAAGACAAGGCCAAACAGTGCGCCGTGCCGGATAAGCAACATGGCGATTTCGCTGCCCCTTCCGTCGAACCGTCCCGGAGAGAAGGCGCGTTTAAAGCCTTGGATGTGGAGGTTTAGTCCCTCAAGGGTGAGCAGCGGAAAAAACAGCCATCCTTGGCGAGCCGCAATCCAGCGCTGGATTCCCCGCGCGGCCTGAGCTTGGTGTTCTTGAAACACCACAACATCGGACTCAATGTCTGGGTCTTTATTGACGGTGTTGGGGTTGGCGTGGTGTCTCGAGTGCTTGTTCATCCACCACGAGTAGCTGATACCCACCACCAGGTTCGCCATGATGCGACCCAGCCTGTCATTGGTACTGCCTCGCTCAAAGACTTGCTTGTGAGCCAATTCGTGGCCAAGGAAAGCGAACTGAGTGAAAATTACGGCGAGCACCGGGGCGAGCATGACTTGCCACCAGCTCGCACCAATCCACAACATGCCCGAGACAGTGGCGACCATCAACACACTCAACGACACGATTACCCGCAGGTAATAGCCGCGTTGTCTCGCAAGTAGGCCTGCTTCACGCACCCTGGCGATGAGACCGGCAAAGTCAGAGGTGTAGGGGTGGTCGGCGGGGTCGCGCGCGATTCCGCCTCGAACAGGAGTGGTAATGGTGACAGTCAATGTGCCTCGCCTCAGGGAGTGACTTCCCAGTCTGGTGAGGCGAACGACACCGCCTAGATGAACTTGAGGCTACCAGGCGCGGATTGCTAAAACGTGAGAGTCATCCCGCGACGCCTCGATTGACTGGGCGAGCACGACGTGTCTGAAACGTTTCGGACTTACTGCGGCTCTCCGGCGTTTCCCTCGACCAGCACTCGCGTGCGCGGCAGCGCTTCGGGGTAGTTTTTCTGAACCCATTCGACCATGTGCTCGCGGATGTTGCAGCGAAGGTTCCATTGCTTTGACGAGTCTTCTGCTGAAGCGACAAATCGCACTTGGATGTGGCCGCCAGTGGAGTCAGTTAGTTGGCAGCTCGCTTCCCGCCTGTCCCACAGTTCCGTGGTCTTGAGGTAGCGGTGAAATTCCTTGCGAACCTTCTCAACCGGAATTGACCAGTCCACATCCATGGTCACGACTCCGTAGACCTTCGGTGACTTCCTGGTCCACGTTTCGAAGGGGTGCTGGGTGAAATAGGTAGAGGGAACAATGAGCCTGCGCTCATCCCAGATGTAGACGACGACGTAGCTCAAGGTGATTTCGCCAATCGTGCCCCATTCGCCCTCAACTACGACCACGTCACCGACGCGAATGGCGTTACTAAACGCTAACTGCACACCAGCAAACAAATTCCCGAGCACGGATTGGGCGGCCAAGCCACCGATGACGCTCACGATTCCTGCGGAGGCGAGCAACCCCGCGCCCACCGCTTGAACCTGGGGGAAGGTAAACAGCGCCATTCCAATCGTGATCAGGGCGATGACGGCATTGAGCAGTCGCCGCATGAGGCGCAGCTGAGTGGTGATTCGCCGGGTCTCAGCGTCTGATTGGTCACCTTCCTCAAATCGCGTAATGAACTGGCTCACGATGTAGTTCACGACCTCTTGAAGCAGGAATCCCGCTGCGACGATCGCGAGAATGATGAGCGCTCGAATCGTGATGGACCACCACAGCGCATCGGTCTGCTGGGCGGAGAGAACTCCGAGCAACAAAGCAACCACCAGGATGAAGAAGCGCATTCGAGGCCGAATGTCGTCGTAGGCGGGCTTGAGCCAGTGCACGCGTTTGCTGACGATTTGGACCGAGAGCCAGATTACAAAAAGTAGTGCGACCGCGACACCGAGAGAGACGCTTGCAGAAAGTGCAAGTTGAGTCCACCCGTTCATCATCATCCCCCGTTACGTATCTTCTCCAGTGACCTAGGTCCTCCAGTCTAGGAAGCTACGAGGACCAAAAGGGGGAGACGCTCAAGGCACGGTGCGTAAAACTGTCACGACTTTGCCCAAAATGCTGGCCTCGTCACCCAGGATGGGCTCGTAGGCGCTGTTTTGGGGCAGAAGCCAGGTGTGACCATCCCGCTGCTTGAACACCTTTACCGTGGCTTCACCATCGAGCATGGCGGCCACGATCTCACCGTTCTCCGCGGTCTTCTGCTCCCGCACCACGACCAAGTCGCCATCGCAAATGGCGGCGTCGATCATCGAATCACCGGAGACGGTGAGCAAGAAAAGATTGCCGGATCCCACAAGCTGAGTGGGAAGGGTCACCACATCTTCTACGTGTTGGTCCGCGGTGATCGGAACACCGGCGGCGATGCGTCCCACCAGGGGGACGGGAACCAAGTTGCTATCGAGTGACACCACGGGGGCGACGGGAGCATCGGGTTCCGGGGTGAGCCGTTTGATGATCTCGAGGGTGCGCGCGGTGTTCGCGTGGCGGCGGATGTAACCGGCACGCTCCAATTGATTCAGCTGATGAGACACGCTCGAAGTGGACGAGAGTCCTGTGTTGTCACAGATCTCTCGCATGCTCGGCGGGACGCCCCTGGAGTCGAGACTGTGCTCGATAAAGGCCTGAATTTTCTCTTGCTGTGGTGTCAACATGGCTCCAGAGTAGCGCTATTCGAACACTTTTCCTAAACATTCGTTCGAACGTGTCGTCAGCGTGTCAGTGGTCCCCGACACACTGGGGGGTGTTCAGTGGTTGACAAGTCAGCGATTCGAACATATATTCGAAACAGAGATTCGCTCCCGGTTCTCCCGGCCGAGCACCGGGAGCGACATCTCAACAAGCAAAAGGAGAATCCCATGGCACAGGCAACAGTGGCAGCACCGCTTCGCATTACTCGGCGTGGACGCCTCGCGCTCACCGCAGCTGTGGCATTACCCGTCCTCGCCGCATCGATCTTGTGGGCGAGCCCCGGCGCTCTTGCCGGAAGCACGACTGGCGAACCCGAGGTCTACACCGTGTTGGCGGGGGAGTCTCTGTGGGACATCGCGGAGATGATTGCCCCTGAGGAAGACCCCCGTGCGATCATCGACCAGATTCGCAGCGCGAACGGATTGTCGGGCGCCGAAGTGTTCCCTGGTGACCGTCTCATCCTTCCGGCTGGTTTCTAGAGCGCGACTACGATGAGGGAGTGACTTCCCTCTCGGACTTGCCGATTCGCGACGATTTGCGCGGAAAGCAGCCCTACGGCGCGCCGATGATTGACGTTCCTGTCACCCTCAACGTCAACGAAAACACCCACCCCGTTCCCGCCGAGGTGCGTGAGAGCATCCTTGCCGCCATCGCTGAGGTTCTCGAGCGGGTCAACCGCTATCCCGACCGGGAGTTTGTGGAGTTGCGCTCTGCTTTGGCTCATTATGTGAGCTCGCGCGAGGCCGAGAGCGTCACGCTCGAGCAGATCTGGGCTGCTAACGGTTCAAACGAGGTGCTCCAGCACGTTCTCCAAGCTTTTGGGGGCCCGGGGCGCTCGGTGTTGGGTTTCCCTCCCACCTACTCGATGCACCCGATCATCGCCGAATCCACCGGCACCGAATGGGTGACAGCGGAGCGCGACGCAGATTACGAGATTTCACCAGCAACAGCTGTCGCAGCTATTAAGGCGCACTCGCCGAATCTGGTGTTTTTTTGCGCCCCCAATAACCCCACGGGGACCGGGGTGTCGCTCGAAACCATCGAGGCTGCCTACGACGCGACCGACGGCATCGTGTTGGTAGACGAGGCGTATATCGAATTCGCGCCCGATGACTACCCCTCCGCCGTGTCATTGCTCGAAGGTCGCCCCCGCTTACTGATTTCTCGGACGATGTCCAAGGCATTCGCTTTCGCAGGGGCGAGGGTGGGATACCTGATTGCCGACCCGGCCGCGATTGACGCCCTTCGACTCGTGCGCTTGCCCTACCACCTCTCCTCACTGACCCAAGCAGCGGCAACGGCAGCGCTGCGCCACCACGAGGTGATGCTCGCGATGGTCGATGAGATCCGCGTGCAGCGCGACCGACTACTGCGAGAACTCCCCGCGATGGGCTATTCGGTCTCTGACTCGGTCGCCAACTTTGTTCTGTTTGGGGGAGTGGATGACCCGAAAGCCACCTTCCAGGGCTTGTTAGACCAAGGCGTGTTGGTGCGGGATGTGGGAATCCCTCATACCCTCCGCGTGACCGCGGGGACCGAAGAGGAGACCACGGCCTTCCTCGACGCTCTCGCTAGACTTGGCGAGTGAGTAACGCACGTACCGCCTCCATCACCCGCGAAACCAGCGAATCCCGGGTCGAATTGTCGCTAAATCTCGATGGCACCGGTGAGAACTCAATCTCCACGACGGTGCCGTTTTTCGACCACATGCTCACGGCGCTGAGCAAACACTCGCTCATTGACCTCACCGTGAACGCCTCAGGTGACACCGACATTGATGTGCACCACACCGTGGAAGATACGGCGATTACCTTCGGCCAGGCTTTGCACAAAGCACTGGGGGATAAAGCGGGGATTTCACGTTTTGGTGACGCGCTCGTACCTCTTGATGAGGCGCTTGCTCGGGCCGTGGTCGACGTGTCAGGGCGACCGTACCTGGTACACACTGGAGAGCCGGAAGGTTTTGAGTACCACCGCATTGGCGGTCACTTCACTGGCTCGCTCGTGCGCCACGCTTTTGAGGCAATCACCATGCACGCCATGTTGACCGTGCACGTCACCGTGCTCGCCGGTCGAGACCCTCACCACATCGCCGAAGCAGAGTTCAAGGCGTTTGCGCGCGCTCTTCGCACCGCGATCGCCCGAGACGCCAAAGTGACCGGGGTGCCCTCGACCAAGGGCTCCCTTTCCTCGTGAGCTCACCACGCGTCGTTGTCTTCGACTACGGCTCGGGCAACGTCCACTCAGCAGTCAAGGCCCTCGAGGTGGCGGGTGCTCGCGTTGAGCTGACGGCTGATCGTGCGGCGGCGATGGACGCGGATGGACTCGTGGTGCCCGGTGTGGGGGCTTTCGCCTCGGTCATGTCGGCGCTTCGTGAACGACGCGGAGACGAAATCATCGAGCGTCGCCTCGCCGGAGGCCGGGCGGTCTTGGGAATTTGTGTGGGTCTTCAGATCATGTTTGAACACGGCGTGGAACACGGCGTCGACACCCCCGGTCTCGCCCAATGGCCCGGTGTCGTCGAAAAACTCCCCGCAGAGCGGCTACCGCACATGGGCTGGAACACGGTGGAGACCCCAAAAGGCACTGAACTGTTTCGCGGTATTGAGGATGAACGGTTTTACTTCGTGCACTCCTACGCCGCCCAAACCTGGGAATTAGAACCGGGCCCGTCATTTCGGGCGCCACTGGTGACCTGGAGTGAGTACGGGGCGAGGTTTGTCGCGGGGGTGGAAAACGGGCCGCTGTGTGCCACGCAGTTTCATCCTGAGAAGTCGGGTGATGCCGGAATTACGTTGTTACGCAACTGGCTGCGACGCCTATAGTAGGAGGGTCCCGCCGGGCTTTTCCTCATCGCGTAGGAGTGGGGTTCGTGTGGAGGCCCCAGTGTCGAAACTCTTGTGAAAGTGCCGTTTCTGAATGAGCGATTTTTCTTCCAGCCCCAAACTGACTCTTCTACCCGCCGTCGACGTTGCTAGTGGCAAAGCGGTCCGCCTCACCCAAGGAGAGGCGGGGACAGAAACCTCCTACGGTGATCCGGTAGCTGCCGCCGAAGAATGGGCCAGCCAAGGCGCTGAATGGATCCACCTTGTTGACTTAGACGCAGCGTTTGACCGCGGCGACAACCGCGCCGCCATAAAAAAAGTCGTCAAGGCCGTGGGTAAGAAGCTCAACATCGAACTCTCTGGTGGCATCCGAGACGACCAGTCGCTCGAACACGCACTCTCCACCGGCGCTGTGCGAGTGAACCTCGGCACCGCGGCGCTGGAAAACCCCGAATGGACCGCCCACGTCATCGCCGAATACGGCGACGCCATCGCGGTGGGGTTGGATGTTCGCGGAGAAACCCTCGCTGCCCGCGGCTGGACTAAAGAAGGCGGCAACCTCTACGAGGTTCTCGACCGCCTGAACGATTGCGGGTGCGCTCGCTTTGTCGTGACCGATGTGACCAAAGACGGCACGATGCGCGGACCGAACATTGAGTTGCTGAAAAGCGTGATGGAGCGCACCGACCATTCGGTCATCGCATCCGGAGGTATTTCGAACCTCGATGACATTGCCGCGCTGCGTGAACTGGTACCCCTGGGTCTGGAAGGTGCCATTTTGGGCAAGGCCCTCTACGCAGGAGCATTCACCCTGACTGAAGCATTGGATGTCGCAGGCCGCTGATTCCGCGGGAATCTCGTTTTCGGGACGAGAATTCCGACCACACCCCTTCGACGGCGACGACGGGTCAACACCCCCCGCGCTCGCTGAGGCCCTGAGCCTCTGGCTAGAGAGCCACAACGGCGAGGCCATGACTGATGTCATCGAGGCGCTTCGCTCCTCGCGAGTCCTCGTGCCCCTCCTCGCCGATGCGGGTGACATCGGCTACACGCCTGAGGGAAAAAAGGTCGAGAAATCCCAAGAGCTCTCCATCGTCACAGTCGAAGGACCCGACGGTTTGCCCGTGGCACTCATGTTTTCTGACGTCGAAGCTCTCCAGGCTTGGCGAGCCGATGCTCGCCCGGTGCCCGTGGAGGCCACCAAGGTGGCCGCCTGGGTCCTTGATGACCAGATGGCCCGGGCAGTGTTGAACCCCGGTTCAGATACTGAGTGTGTGATTCGCCGGGGTGCAATCGTCTCACTGCTCACTGGTGAGCCGTACACCCCACCTGTCGATGACCCAGCGGTACGTGGCGAAATTGCGCTCGCCTTCAACGCAGAAAACGATGTGCAGTTTGCGCTCCATAGCGGATGGAATTTAGTGGGGGGAAACGGACCTGACCTCATCGTCGAGGTGGCGCTGCCCCCGGGTCTGAGCGCGGAACAATTGCGCGAGCGTCAACAGTTATGGGCGACGGCGTGGGCTCAGAGTCCGATTCTCAACCGACTGGTTGATGGAATCAGAATGAAAATCGTCGCTAGTTGACGGGACCTGTCAGTTTTTCACCCGGGCCCTGACCGGGAGGGTCGGGGTAAGTGGAAGCTTCGCGGAAGGCAAGCTGGAGGGAACGCAATCCGTCACGAAGGCTTCGCGCGTGGTGGTCACCAATCTCGGGAGCAGCAGCAGTCACCAGGCCGGCTAGGGCGGTAATCATCTTGCGCGCCTCGGCCAAGTCCACTTCGTCGTCAGGATTGTCGGAAAGACCACACTTGATCGCAGCGGCACTCATCAAGTGCACGGCCACCGTGGTGATGAGTTCGACCGCCGGCACTTCGGCGATATCGCGCTCAAAATTCTCTGCGTTTGCAGTCTGCTCGTCAGCCATGTCATCCTTTCGCGCTAACCGCCCCAGGCTATATCGGAACCCTGAGCCCAAAAGACTGCTACCCTTGTTGCGTTGTCCATCCGGGCAACAGCGAAGTGGAGAAGACTCCCACCTCGGTATACCGAATTCGGTTGCCAGGTCGTTGTACTCCGTCAGAGCAATCTGACAGCGTCAAGGGTGCGAAGGGTTTCGACCCTAGGGGATGACTCTCAACTCTCGCCGGAACACAGGTGCCGAAGGGAGCCCTCATCAGCGATCCGAGAATCAACGACCGAATCCGTGCTAGCGAAGTTCGCCTAGTCGGTCCCGAAGGGGAACAGGTCGGTGTGGTCCGCATCGATATTGCGCTGCGTCTCGCCCAAGAAAACGACTTGGATTTGGTCGAGGTGTCGCCCAACTCGAACCCACCCGTGGTCAAGATCATGGACTACGGCAAGTTCAAGTACGAAGCGGCCCAAAAAGCCAAAGAGGCGAGGAAGAACCAAGCCAACACGGTCTTGAAAGAGATTCGTTTCCGACTGAAAATCGACAACCACGATTACGAAACCAAGCGCAAGCGCGCAGAAGGTTTCTTGAAGTCAGGCGACAAAGTGAAGGCCATGATTCTCTTCCGCGGACGCGAACAGTCCCGACCCGAGCAGGGTGTGAGGCTGTTGCAGCGATTTGCTGAAGACCTCGCCGAGTTGGGTCAGGTGGAATCAACCCCCACCATTGACGGCCGCAACATGGTGATGATTATCGGTCCGATGAAGTCCAAGGCAGAACAGAAGCAGAAAGCCCGCCAGGCGGAAGCCACGGCAGGATCCGGCGAGTAGTCGAACAAAGAGTAAAGGAACAACAATGCCAAAGCAGAAGTCGCACTCGGGTGCGAAGAAGCGTTTCAAGCTGACCGGCTCCGGCAAGGTCATGAAGCAGGGCGCGGGCATGCGTCACAACCTCGAGCGCAAGGCCAGCAAGCTCACTCGCCGTCTCAACAAGGACCGCGTAATCGCCCCGGCCGACGCCAAAGTCATCAAGAAGCTCATCGGTTAGTCGCTAGAGCAGAGATACAGAAAGAGAATTCACCATGGCACGTGTAAAGAATGCGGTCAATGCTCACAAGAAGCGCCGCACCGTCCTCGAGCAAGCCGAGGGATACCGCGGTCAGCGCTCACGCCTCTACCGCAAGGCCAAAGAGCAGGTTATCCACTCACTGAACTACGCCTACCGCGACCGTCGCGCCCGTAAGGGTGACTTCCGTCGCCTTTGGATCCAGCGGATCAACGCGGGTGCTCGCCTCAATGGCCTCACCTACAACCGCTTGATTCAGGGCTTGAACCTCGCCGGTGTGGAAGTGGACCGCCGCATGCTCGCTGAGCTGGCTACCAACGAACCTCAGGCGTTTGCCAAGCTGGTCGACGTTGCGAAGGGCGCCCTTCCGGCTGACAAGTAGTCGATTGCGATAAAGCCCCCGGGAAACCGGGGGCTTTATGCATTCCGGAGTGGTGTTTAGCCCCTGTTTACTTTCCCGCCATAGATTGGAGAGGTGATCGACAACCCTCGCTCACCGCGCGTTCGCGCCGTGGCGAAGCTTGCCAAAAAATCGCGCCGACAAGAGGCGGGCCTCTTTCTCGTTGAGGGCCCCCAGGCCGTGAGAGAGGCCCTGAGTCACGCCCCGTCAGATGTTGTCGACGTCTTCATGACCCCTGACGCGTTTGGGAAAAACGCCGATTTGGTGGGCCTCGCTTCTGCAGCTGGAGTGGACATTGAGCAGGTCAGTGAGCAGGTGCTCGCGCAGATGGCCGACACCACCACCCCTCAAGGGGTGATTGCGGTGAGCCAAATGACCCAGACCACGATGGCGGAGATATTGCAGGGGGCTCCTACTCTGCTGGTCCTTCTTGATCGGGTGGCGGACCCGGGAAATGCGGGAACGATTATTCGCGCGGCAGTTGCCGCTGGAGCCCAAGGGGTGATTGTGACGACCGATTCGGTCGATATTTACAACCCCAAGGTGGTGCGAAGCACCACCGGAAGCATTTTCCACATCCCGATTACCACCGGCGTCTCACTCGACGACGCCCTGGCAGCGCTGAAAAAGGCCTCCATCCAAGTGATCGCAGCCGACATGACAGGCATCCCCTTGCCGGAACTCGCCGAATCGGGCCAACTCGATGCGCCCAGTGCGTGGCTGATGGGTAATGAGGCCCACGGATTAGACGATGCCACTCTCGCGGCATCCGATGTCGTCGCTTCGGTGCCGCAGTATGGGCCGGTTGAGTCGATGAACCTTGCCACGGCAGCCGCCGTCTGCTTGTTTCAGTCGGCCTTCGCGCAGCGGCGCGGGCGCTAGGGGGAGTGTTCCCCAGTAGACTTGGCGCTCGTGTCTGAGTCTTTGTCGATCACCCCGGACGCCGTAGCGACTGCTCTGAAAGAGGCGCTCGCCGCGGTCGAATCGGCGAGCACGGTCGACGAGCTCAAAGCAGTACGCACGGCTCATCAGGGCGAAAAATCCGCGCTGTCTCAGTTGCACGCCACCCTCAAAGACATCCCCGCTGAAGACCGCGCGGAAGCAGGAAAGCTTGTGGGAGGTGCAAAAGCACAGCTTTCGAGCGCACTTGATGCGAAGCAAGCCGAACTGGCAGAAGCAGAAGAAGTTGCTCAGCTTCAGGCTGAAGCGCTCGATGTGACGGCCATTCCGCCGATCCGCCACCCCTCGGGTCGCCATCCGCTCACGGTGTTGATGGAAGACATGGCGGACGTCTTCGTCCAAATGGGTTGGGAAGTCGCAGAAGGCCCCGAACTCGAGCACGAATGGTTCAACTTTGACGCGTTGAACTTCGACGCGGACCACCCTGCACGCGCGCTGCAGGACACGTTCTTCATCGACCCGATCGAGCGCCATTTGGTGTTGCGTACTCACACCTCGCCGGTGCAGATTCGCTCGCTACTCAGCAGAGAATTGCCCGTTTACGTCGTCGCACCGGGGCGGGTCTATCGGACTGACGAGCTTGATGCCACGCACACCCCGGTGTTCCACCAAATTGAAGGCATCGCGATTGATCGTGGCCTCACCATGGCCCATCTGCGCGGCACTCTCGACCATCTGGCGCGCGCCATGTTTGGCGAGGAAGCCAAAGTGCGGCTGCGACCCAACTACTTCCCCTTCACCGAACCCAGCGCCGAAATGGATATCTGGCACCCCACGTTCCGTGGTGGCCCACGCTGGATTGAGTGGGGCGGCTGCGGCATGGTGAACCGCAACGTGTTGCGCTCTGCGGGAATCGACCCCGACGAATACCAAGGTTTTGCTTTTGGTATGGGCATCGAGCGCACACTGATGTTCCGAAACAACGTCTCGGACATGCGCGAC
The DNA here is from genome assembly GCA_049416945.1 of Pontimonas sp. Taxonomy (GTDB): domain Bacteria; phylum Actinomycetota; class Actinomycetes; order Actinomycetales; family Microbacteriaceae; genus Pontimonas. The sequence continues at coordinate 14,172 of JBMSHQ010000019.1, forward strand.
ATGGTCGAAGGAGACCTGCGCTTCTCACAAGGCTTCGGGATGGTGGTCTAAGTGCGCATCCCACTGTCCTGGCTTGGCGAATACGTCGAGCTGCCCAAAGATGTCACCCCAGAGTCGGTTCACGAATCATTGGTGTCGGTGGGGCTTGAGGAAGAAGACATTCACCGATTCGATGTCTCAGGCCCGATTGTGGTCGGTGAGGTCGTGGAGTTCGTTGAAGAACCCCAATCCAACGGCAAGACCATTCGCTGGTGTCAGGTGCGGGTAGCCGAGAAAGATACGAAGGATTCCCCTGCGGTACGCGGCATCGTTTGTGGTGCCTCGAATTTCTTCGAAGGCGACAAAGTCATCGTGACGCTTCCCGGAGCGGTATTACCAGGGCCCTTCCCCATTAGTGCGCGCAAGACTTACGGCCACGTCTCAGACGGCATGATCGCCTCCGCGAAAGAACTGGGGTTAGGTGATGACCACTCGGGCATTGTGCGTCTGAGCGAATGGGGTATCGACGTGCCAGTTGGCACAGACGCAATTGAGTTGCTGGGACTCAACGATGTCGCCGTCGAGGTAAATGTCACCCCCGATCGCGGCTATGCCCTCTCAATCCGCGGTATCGCGCGGGAATACCACCACGCGACCGGCGCGCAATTTACTGACCCGGCTAGCACCGTGAGCCCTGTTGTCGCTCAGGGGTTCCCCATCAATCTCAACGATGACGCACCCATCCGGGGTGTTCCTGGTTGACAAGTTTTTGTCACTCGAAGCGTCCACGGGGTGGACGCGACCGCGCCCACTCCGGCGTTCATCGTGTCTCGTTTGGCGCTCGCAGGCGTGCGGTCGATTTCGCTTCCCGTCGACATCACGAACTATGTGATGTTCGAACTCGGGCAGCCCATCCACGGCTACGACCTCGATCGGCTCAGCGGAGGCATTACCGTCCGCCGTGCCAAGAAGGGCGAAAAGCTCACCACCCTGGATGACCAGGTGCGCACACTCGACCCCGAAGACCTTTTGATTACCGATGAATCGGGACCCATTGGCCTCGCCGGTGTGATGGGTGGGGCGAGTACGGAAATTCACGATGGAACCACCAACGTGCTGGTGGAAGCCGCGTGGTTTGACCCCGTATCGATTGCCCGCACCCAGCGCCGTCACAAACTCCCGAGCGAAGCCTCAAAGAGGTTCCAGCGCGGAGTGGACCCACTCGTTGCCGAAGCAGCCGCGCAGCGCGTCGTTGACCTGCTCGTGACCTATGCGGGCGGAACGGCCGGTGAGATTGGTTCCCGGGTCATCCACGAGGGAGCTGGGGTGATGCCCGCTATCTCCTTCCGGCCTGAAGCGGTGAAGGCAATCGCGGGAATCGATGTGGACGAGGGAACCTCACGTCGAGTACTCGACGACATTGGTGCACAGGTCGACCATGGTTCTTCCTCGTGGCAGGTCACCCCGCCCAGCTGGCGCCCCGATCTCACCGACGAGCCGACTCTGGTGGAAGAAATTGCCCGGATTGTCGGATTTGATTCCATCCCCTCCGTGCTTCCTCAAGCGCCGTCTGGGTGGGGGCTTAGCGCTTCCCAAAAGACTCGGCGCAGAGTGGTCCAAGGCCTCGCCCACTATGGGCTCACCGAGGTGTTGAGCTATCCGTTTGTCCGAGCAGAAATCAATGAAACTTTCGGCGGGGTTGGGGTGGAGCGCCAAGTCCAAGTCGCGAACGCTCTCGACCCAGACGTGTCGATGCTGCGCACCAGCCTGGTGCCCGGTCTTGTCGAAATTGCACAGCGAAACCTCTCGCGCGGATTCACCGATATTGCAATCTTTGAAGCGGGACAGGTTTTTCTGGCCGGCGAAACATCGGGAACAAGCGACATCCCCGTGGGTGGAGTGAAACCCGACGATTCGGTCCTCGCTTCCCTCAACGACAGCCTTCCCCACCAACCGTGGTGGGTGTCCGGTCTGCTCACGGGAACCCGCGCCCCTCGGGGAGTGGGTCAGCGCTCGGAAGCTCGCGGCATCGCGGATGCCATCGATGCTGCGAAGTCGGCTATCGAGTTGATGGGGGGTCAAGCAGAAGTGCGCCAGGGAAGCCATCATGCCTTTCACCCCGGGCGCACAGCGGAGATTGTCGTCGGCGAGACAGTGGTGGGCTACGCCGGAGAACTCTTACCCCGCCTTGCGCACGAGCTCGACTTGCCCACGCGCGTGGCCGTGTTCGAAATCGACGGTTCCGCCGTGATGGCAGTAATCGGTTCTTCGGTTACCGAAATTGCCCCGCTTTCGCCCTATCCCGC
>JBMSHQ010000020.1:0-16291 GCA_049416945.1 Pontimonas sp.
GCCATCCCCTCCTCAAACCATTGGGCTACTTGTGCGGCTTCCTCCTCCACGGTTTCTGCCATCACCACATCGCACCGGCCCTCAGGGGCGTCCGGGCGGGGCTGTAATACCCCCACATCGTGCTGTGAGCCACGCAGGGGCTCAGCTATCACGTTGGCCGCGGCGAGAACGGACCGTGGATTACGCCACGAAATAGTGAGCCCGAAGGTGTCACGGGGATACTCGCGGGCAAATACTCGGTCAAAATCGGCGAGATTACCGGCGCTGGCGCCGCGCCAGCCATAAATCGCTTGGTGCGGGTCCCCCACACTCATCACCGGATGGTCAGAGAACAAGGTGGACAGCAGTTCAGTCTGCAACACACTGGTGTCCTGATATTCATCGAGTAGAACAACCTTGTAGGTCGAGCGCATCTGGGCCACGACATCGGGGGCACTTCGCGCCACCGCGAGTGCCAGCCGCACTTGGTCGGAGTATTCCACGATGCCCCGTGCCTGTTTTGCCTCTCGAAATTGCCCGACGAGTCGCGCGAGAACGGGAATCAGCTTCTGGCTTCCCACAATCGATGCCATGTCAGCCAGATATTCATATCGTCCGCCCAGGGGAAGCTCCTGCAAAGCAGCCATCGAATCGGCGTGATGGGTGAGGTCATCGAGTTCGACCGCGTGTTCAGAGACCGCTTGGGCAAACTGCCAGGTGAGCGTGGCGAGCCTATCCACACTGAAATCGAGCTCTTCCAAGGCGGGGTCGTGTGAGTTCACCACAACCCGTCGCGCGAGCGCCCAGGCGGCGGCCTGACCGGCGACATCCTGGTCAGAATCAATTCCGAGATACACCGAATAGTCCTGAAACAGCCGCGAAGCGAACGAGTTATAGGTCGAGACCTGGGGGGTGTGGAAAATATCGGTGGACTCGGCCTGTCCCGGGATAGCTCTGATGCGTTGAATAATGCGACTACCCAACTCGCTCGCGGCTTTTCGGGTGAAGGTAAGGCCGAGCACTTCGTGCGGTGCCACAAGCCCGTTAGCCACTAGCCACACCACCCGCAACGCCATGGTTTCGGTCTTTCCCGACCCCGCGCCCGCCACGACCCGGTACACACCGTGCAACGGCGCCTCGATGATGCGCTGCTGTTCCTCAGTGGGCCGATGGGTTCCTAGAAGGTCGGTGAGGTCTGCCGCGGAATAGTGAATCTCAGTCACCGCACACCGCCCCCACTCGTTGCCATCGATGCTCGAGCGGACCATTTCCTGCCCGCCTCTTTTCTCGCGGCCCCACAAAATCCGCAGACGCCATTAGTTGGGCTGCATTAGCGATGCGGCCCGTGAACTCTGAGAGCTGTTGCGGACTCAACGCCTCCTGGGCGGCAATGCGATACCTCTTGCCGTCCTTCCCTTCTTTCACAAAAAGCAGCCAGGCCCCCGCCACTTCACTCGGTCCACCCAGTGCATCCGCCACTGATGGGTGGTGCAGCGCGAGTTGGTAAGCCGAGAGTTGCGGGTCATCGACGACTTTGTTGTCGGTCAGTGGCGTGCCGGTCTTGAGATCAACAACGACAAGTTCACCTTCGGAATTTCGTTCAATGCGGTCAATAATCCCCACCACGACGGCACCATCGAGCGGGATTTCAAACCGCTGTTCGACCGATTCGACTTGGGCCCCCACGCTCTGCCGATCACGCAAATAGTCAGCGAGCGCTACGACATAGCCCAGGGCTTGACGGTGTTGGGCATTGGCCTGCCAGCCGGCCTCAAAATCGAGCTCAGAAAAACGAGTGGAGACCAGTTCACCGAGCTCCTCCGCCGTGCCCCAGGGGGCGTGCTCGAGCGCATAGTGCAGAAGCGAACCCACCCCCACGGCGGGGGGAAGGTCTTCCGGCGCGATGCGGTCAAGAAACCAATCCACCGCGGACTCTTCGACTGAACCCAACTTGGAGGGTGAAATAGGAACATCGCGACCGCTAAAGAGCGGCTCGTTCGTTGTGGAATCAGCTACACCCCACCACTGGTCGGGGTGTGCTCCGGGGGCATCAATGCGGGAGAGCTGGGCGAGCGTAGCCGCTGCCTCCGCGTCAGACGAATCGGCATAGAGGGCGCGGCGAGCCGAAGCGACCAAATGACTAAGCGAACCCGATTCCTCCGCGCTGCTGGTCTCCCGGTGAGCGTGGGAGGCGAGTAAGTGAAACAGGGCGCTGGGTTGCTCATCGTCCGAGTGCACGCAACTGACCACAAGGGCTTTTCTTGCGCGGGAAATCGCGAGCGCTGCCATTCTCAACTCATCATCAATTACCACCCGCTTTTCATCGATGGCGTCGTCCAGTTGGCCTCGAACGGCCCTCATCACAAGCGGTGACCCCAGTAGCGACCCGCGAATTCTCGTGTTGGGCCAGACCTGCTCGTTCACTCCCGCGATGGCCACAACCTCGAACTCGCGCCCCGCCACCTGAGCCGGTGTGGCAATAGTGACGCCGCGACGCTCCACCGAGGGCATCAACACGTCTTCCGCCACGTCCGCGTCTACCACCCGCTCAAAAAATGACAGCGCAGATACTCCCAGGTGGCTGCGTATATATCTCTCGGCTGTTCTCAACAGTGCGCCAATCTGGTTGATGCTCTCGCGTGCAAAACGAGAGGGCCGCTCCGGGTGAGTCGCCCTGGCCACCCACTGCTCTTCCACATCCCACAGTTCCCAGGCCCGCGAAGCCAGCACATCGGCTGTCGTGCTCGTAGGCAAACTCCGAAGCTCACGGATCACGTCGATGATTCGACCTAGTGGCCGGTGCCAAAATTCTGGCAAGGCCGCGGGCAGTTCAGCGCCGCGGATCAGTGTGGCAAGTGACTCTTTGGGGCTTCGCGAGATTCCCTCGGCCTGATCCATCCTTCGCAGCAGATGGCCCAGACGCCTCACGTCACGGCGCTGAAACCCGCCGTAGAGCCCGGAGAGAAGTTCACCGACCCTCTCCGTCGACACTGACTCGGGGTCGCGGGCGAGCTGAATCCAACCGATGAGCTCACGGGTTGCGGGGTGGTGGCCTAAAGGTGTTCGGTAGTCGGTATCGGTGGGAACTCCCGCCTGCTCGAGCGCAGACGCCATCAGGGGAATCGCGCCCGATCGACGCACGACGACAGCCATCTCGGAAAATGGCACGCCATCATCCCTGTGACGAGCACGCAACAGTCGGGCAATGTCGTGTGCTTCCCGGCTGGGGCTCGGTGACTCAACAGCGATGATGGGGAGGTCGACGTTCTTCGCGCTGGAATCAGCTGCCCGCTGGCTCCCCGCGAGCGCGGTTCCCACTCGGGAGGTGACATCTTTTACCAGAGTGCGAATCGCGGGACCGTGGCGGTAGACAGAACCCAGAACGATGGGTTCGATTCCCAACTCGCGGGCAAGCCGCATGGGACCTTCCGGGTCAGCTCCGCGGAATGTTTGGCCGGCGACGTCGGGTTCGGCGCAGACGACGATCTGAATTCCCGCATCGTGAAGCGCCCGAAGCAAACCCGAGCTGGCGGGCGAGAGGTCCTGGGCGTTGTCCACCACGATGGCGCGGTAGCCGCGGTTTGACACAGCCCCGGCAGACACTAATTCAGTGGCAAGGCGGATGAGCTCTGCCGAATCAAATTCGTCGGGTCGCGAGCGGGCAATAATCCGCTGATACTCATCGATAAAGTCGGCCACGGCACTCCAGGCCGAGTGGGTTGTGGAGGACTCACGCAGGAAATCAGCGCCCAAATTGAGCTCGGTGAGGCGCGCCATTAGTTCGCGCAATTCTGTTCTAAAGGTTTCAGTTGATCGAACCTCGGGCGTGAGGTGTGTGGGCCACTGCGGGCCTCCGCCTTGCTGGAGATGTTCGCTGAGAAGCTGAGCGATGTCGAGGTCAACGTCGGCTCCCGAGCGCAACCGCGGAGGTGGCTCACCTCGACGTTCACGATCGGTGCGTACTAAATCGAACGCAAAGGCCTGAATACTCATCACCATCGGCCCCCGCGTGGGAGTCGAGACCCGAATACCCACGGCATCGCGCAATTCGGTGGCCTGTTGGCGGGTGGGTGTGAGCAGGCGTAGCTGGTCGGGATGGACCCCCTGAACGTTGACCAGGCGCACGAGGTAGTCGATGGCAAGGGTGGTTTTCCCGCTACCGGGAGCCCCCAGCACGACCACAGGGCGTGGAGAGGAGAGCAGGTCGAGCACATTGGTGCTCGAGTGGTGCTGCCCCGTCGCTATCGCCATATAACGAGGCTAGAGCCCACAGCTGACTGTCGTACGCTAGTGCCGTGGAAATTCGAATCGGAATCACTAATGCTTCTCGCGAACTCAGTTTTGAGACCAACCAACCAGTCGCAGAGCTAGAAAAGCTCATCGCCACCCAGGTCGCTGAAGGTGACGACGGAATGGTGCGTTTGGAAGACGCCAAAGGTCACGTCTACCTCATCCCCGTGAAGTCACTGGGTTATGTTGAGCTCGCCGACGAGCCGGTCCGCAAGGTGGGCTTCGCGCCCTAAACCTCGGTCGCTAGGCGGTCAGACCAAGTCGGTCGAGTCGTCTGGTGTGTTCGGTCACAATGTCGGTGAATAGCGGCTCGTAATTGTCTTCGCTGCTCGCACTCGCGGGCTTGAGTGCTTTCCGAGCAATCAACATGGTGTCGCCCACGAGTCGCCTCGACCACAGACTCACCCGAGAGAGATAGGCATCATCGTGTTCGATGACGCGCCTAAGAACGCCTTCAAATAGCTCTTCATCGTCATCGGATTCAAACACCCGCTGAATGTCGCTTCGGGCGGGTTCAGGCAACCCTCCCGCGAGGGTGGTGAAGAAATCGCCCAAGAACCCGCCCACCACAAAGCATGTGGCGACGCGTTCGTACCAGTTGTCAGCGCTCATCCGGCGAAATTGCTCCCGTTGAAAATCTGTGGGACGCACTAATGCGTCGACCGGGTCGTCACCATATTCCGCGAGCAGCGCACGGAGTGCTTCGTAGCGGTCCAACACCACCTTGGTGGCGCGGGCGAGCTCATCGCGGTCGGTGACCGACCAGGCTTCCCGCATCACGCGACCCGACTCTTCGGAGAGCAACAGCTGTGAGGCTGTGGCGTGGGCAAGAAGATCAGCCGCGGTGGGCGCGAGAGAGGTCACATCGATGCGACTCGAGGCGTCTACTCGCCGAGAGCGCAGGGTGGGCGCTGCCGCTTTTTTCTTTTTGCGCCAAAACCGCCATTCCACGCCCCTAAGAGTAGCCCGGGCTCTGGCACACCGCGGTCGCAAAACCTCTGGCCACTAGAGTGGAGGCAGAAAAAGTAAACGATAGGCACACATCACCCGTGAATTTCTCCGACCTTGGCATTGAGCCAGATATGGTCGACGCTCTCCTCGCTGAGGGCATTGACTCCCCCTTTCCGATTCAAGAACAGACCATTCCGGTGGGACTCACCGGTCAAGACATCATTGGCCAAGCCCGCACCGGAACCGGCAAGACTCTTGGCTTTGGACTGCCGCTTCTGCAGCGCCTGGGGACCGACCCCTCCCCCGGCGTAAAAGCACTCGTGGTCGTGCCCACCCGTGAACTCGCCATTCAAGTGACAGAGGACCTCGAGCTCGCCGCATCGAAGCGCTCGACCCAAATTGCCGCAATCTATGGCGGTAAGGCCTACGAAGGACAGCTCGAACAAATCGACAATGGAGCCCAAGTCGTCGTCGGCACCCCCGGTCGCCTGCTCGATTTGATGCAACAGCGTCGCCTGTCTCTGGCTGACGTGCAGGTGATGGTCTTGGACGAAGCCGACAAGATGCTCGACTTGGGTTTTTTGCCCGACGTTGAGCGCCTCTTTGCCAAGACCCCGGCCACGCGCCAAACCATGCTGTTTTCTGCGACGATGCCCGGCCCAGTCCTCACCCTTGCCCGTCGCTTTATGACCAAGCCGCTTCACATTCGCGCACACGACCCCGAAGAAACTATCGCCCAAGCGAATATCCAACACTTTGTCTACCGAGCCCACCAGCTTGATAAAGATGAAGTCATCGGACGTATTCTTCAGGCCGAAGGGCGCGGAAAAACCATCATTTTCACCCGCACCAAGCGCGGGGCGGCCCGATTGGTCGAAGAGCTCAACGACCGCGGATACAGCGCTGCGGCGGTGCACGGGGACATGAGCCAAGACGCGCGCGAGCGCGCCATGGTGGCCTTCAAAGCCGGGAAGAAAGACATCCTGATTGCTACCGATGTGGCGGCGCGCGGTGTCGACGTGGACGACGTCACCCACGTGATCAACCACACCATCCCCGAAGACGACAAGACCTATCTCCACCGCGTAGGCCGCACCGGTCGCGCCGGCAAGACCGGTATCGCCGTGACATTTGTGGACTGGGCCGACTTACACAAGTGGGCCCTGATCAACCGAGCACTCGAGCTGGGCGTCGACGAACCGCAGGAGACCTATTCCTCCTCTCCCCACCTATTCGCGGATTTGAATATCCCCGCGGGCACCAAGGGACGGGTGAATTCAACCCCGATGCCGAAGCGGGAACGAGAAGCGTCAAAGCCTCCCACGGGAAACAGGAAGGCTCCTGTCACACCCAAGAGCTCTGAAGAGGGAGCGGGCGGACGCCCGCGGCGCCGCCGTCGCCGCTCCAATAGCCAGGCCGGCTCCTAGCTCAGAGGAACCGGCTGGGAGCCGACGCCGGCCTGGAGAATCCGCTCCAACTGCTCCATGGTGGTTCGGTTTTCTCCCAACAGATTGGGTTTTTTCGTGCCGTGGTAGTCACTTGATCCAGTCACGATGAGATCGAGGGTGTCGGCAACGACCGCGAGGACTTCGCGGGATTCGGGCGCGTTTTCTCGATGATCAATCTCCACACCCATCAACCCCAGTTCCACCCAGCGGCGATAGCGGGCCACCACGTCGTCCAGGCTTCCCGAGACACCCGTTGCCAAGTTGTCTCCGCGGCTGAGCGGATGCGCCAACACTGGCACCCCTCCGGCTTCTCGAATGATGGCGAGAGCGCGGTCGAGCTTCGGTGCGTAATGCGGAACGTGATACGGCCCATCAGCCGCGAGGATATGGGCGAACGCTTCGGTGGTGTCAGCAACGATTCCTTTGGCAATGAGCACCTCAGCAATATGCGGCCGCCCCGGGGTGGCACCCTCGGCAATAGTGGCGCGCACCTCCAACCACGAAATGTCATAGTCAGCAGAGAGCTTTTCCACCATCATTTGCAGGCGATTGTCGCGGTGTGAGCGAATCTTCACCATTTCTTCCACCAACGCGGGGTGCTCCGGGTCCACCAAATAACCCAGTAAGTGGATGCTCTGTGGCACAAACCCCGTGGTGTGGTCAATCACTTGAGTGCTCAGTTCGATACCGGGTATCAAACTGAGCGGAGCGCCTTGCGCCGCCGCGACCGCCTCGGACCAACCCGAAGTGGTGTCGTGGTCGGTAATTGCCAGTGTGGTCACGCCTGCGGCGACGGCTTCGGCGATGAGCTCGCCGGGGGTGTCCGACCCGTCTGACGCCCTCGTATGGGAGTGCAGGTCAATAATCGGGTCGCTCACCCCTCCATGCTAGGTCGCCTGGAGTGGGAGACTGTGTGGGTGGCAGAGAAGAACCCGAAACCGCTGCGCTCGCGCGCCCCTGAGTCATCGGCGTTTCACCACTTCATGACCACCGGGTGGTCAGACCACCCCCAGCACGATGCGACGCGCTCTGCCGTCGCGGATTACGCGGCACAACGTAGGGAAAAGCTGATTGCGTCGTGCGACGAATTGCCCCAGGACGCCATCCTCATCATCCCTGCAGGAGCGCCCAAACAGCGCTCCAATGACACCGACTACCCCTACCGACCTCACTCTGCCTTTAGTCACCTCACCGGCTGGGGTTCGGCCACTACTCCCTCTTCTGTGTTGCGCATCGACCTCGGTTCAACTCCTGCCGAGGTCGTTCTCTTTGCACGAGGACCGGCAGGTCGAGAATCGGACGAGTTTTATGCGAGCGCCGAGCTCGGGGAATTCTGGACGGGACCACGGCCGCATTTAGAGGACATTGCCGTGGAACTTGGCATCGAGGTTCGGGAGCTCGACCAGTGGGATGGCATCTCAGATGCCGATCTAGCCCGCACGATTGTGCTCCCCGATGGCGACCCACTCTTAGGCGAAAGGGTTCGCGCGCGCCGGTTGAAGGAACTAGGCGTGAAGAGAACTCGGGAGTCCGAGAGCTGGGATGCAGGACTTGCCCAAGCGCTTTCCGAGCTGAGATTTGTCAAAGACGAGTGGGAGCTTCAACAAATGCGTCTCGCAGTGGACGCCACCCACCGAGGATTCAACGACATTGTCGAGGCTTTGCCCCGGGCCATCGGCCACGAGCGCGGCGAGCGACTTATCGAGGGTGTGTTTGGAGCTCGGGCTCGGCTTGAAGGCAACGACGTGGGCTATGGAACGATTTCAGCCTCGGGACCCCACGCCTGCATTTTGCACTGGGTCACCAATGACGGCCCTGTGTCCGACGGGGACCTGCTGTTAGTCGACGCGGGAATCGAATTGGATTCGCTCTACACCGCGGATATCACTCGCACCATTCCTGTCTCGGGGACATTCACCGACCAGCAACGGCTGGTGTATGAGGCAGTGTTGGAGGCAGCCGATGTGGCAATGGCACGAGTGAAACCAGGTGTTCCTTTCCGCGCCATTCACGACGCAGCGATGGAAGTCATCGCCCGCCACGTTGATTCGTGGGGCTTCCTTCCGGTGTCTCAAGAAGAAGCGCTCACTACTGAGGGAGGCCAACACCGGCGGTACATGATTCATGGCACGAGTCATCACCTAGGTCTTGACGTTCACGACTGCGCGAAGGCTCGGCGTGAGATGTATGTGGATCAAGAGCTGAAGCCTGGAATGGTCTTCACTGTTGAACCCGGCTTATATTTCCAACCCGACGATCTGACCGTTCCCGCGCAGTGGCGCGGCATTGGTGTGCGCATCGAAGACAACATCGTGGTGACCCACGATGGGTACGTCAATCTCTCCGCCGGAATACCCCGCAGCGTGGCGGAAGTTGAGGCCTGGGTGAAGGACTCGAGAGGCTAGACGCCGAGTACGGCTCCTGCCACCACGAAGTAGATCAACAGCCCACTGGTATCCACCAGTGTGGTCACTAATGGTGCGGAAATGACCGCGGGGTCAATCTTTACCGCTTGAGCGGCGAGCGGCATGATGCTTCCAATCGTTGTCGCCCACACCGCGATGAGCACCACCGAGAGCCCCACCGTCAGGCCCACTGCTACACCAGCCACCCACCAGGCGGCACCAAAGGCGAGGCCACCGAGCACGACTCCAAGGAACAATCCCACTCGGGACTCTCGCCAGGCCACCCGCATGACGTCACTGGGTCTGACCTCGCCAATCGCCAAGGCGCGCACCGCGGTCGTCGCTGCTTGAGCGCCAATGTTTCCTCCCGTTCCCACGAGCAACGGGATGAACAGGGCGAGCGCGGTGACCTGGGCAAGGGCTGATTCGAACAAACCCATCACCCACACCGTCACCGTGGCGGCGGAAATGAGGATGACCAGCCAAAATACCCGCAGTTTGGCAAGCTCCAACACACTGGTCGAGAGATAGTGACTGGTCGACGGCAACTGGCCCGACTGGCGCGCCACGTCTTCTGTGTCGGCCGCTTCGATGACTTCGAGCGCGTCGTCTACCGTCAACACCCCTAATACGCGGGCTTCACTATCCACCACCATCAAACCCAAGCGATTGGTCTCCTGGACCAAACGTGCGGCCTTCTCCGCTTCTTCGGTAACTTCCAGAGTCGGTGCGTTGCTATCGGCGATTTCGCCTGCGGTCAGACCCGGGTCGGCGAGCACCACGTGACTAAGCCCCACCACGCCCACCAGTTTCCGGCTACGGTCAACCACGGCCAACAGGTCAATGGTTTCCGCATCTGAGCCTTTGCGGCGCACCACATCGAGAATCTCCGAGACCGGGGTGGATTCTTGAACGGTCACCACCTCGGGGCTCATCACACGCCCCACTGACCCTTCCGGGTATCCCAAGAGGGACGCCGTCATCGCGCGTTCCTTGTGGCTCAGCCCAGCGAGTACCCGCCTCACAAAGCCCGCGGGGGCTTCACCGAGAAGGCGCGCGCGGTCATCCGGGTCCATTTCTTCAACGACTTCACGGAAAGCCGAATCGCGCATTCCACTGAGAAGCTCTTGCTGTTGGACACTGTCGAGCTCTTCAAAGACTTCGAGCGCCTCATCGCGCGGCAACATGCGCCACACCAGCGCGGCTTGGACCGGTTTCAGACGAGTGAGTTCTTCGGCAATCTCGTGGGGAGCTTTTTCATCGAGCCATTCGGCGACCGGGGCGAGTCCCCCGAGGTTGAGTGCGCCCGTGAGACTCATTTCGACGGGTTCGCGCTCATCTGCCATCAGTCAGCCTTATCTTCCGACATCACCCGGCGGGCTTTTCCCTGAAGGTTTTGGTCGACAACCACCCGATAATTCTCGGCCATGATTTGCTGGACCGACCGGAAGGTGGGCCTGGTGCTGCGCTGAGTGGAATAGAGCAGCATTCCCACAATCATTCCAAAGCCCGCGCCGGTGACCGCACCCGCTAACAGCGGCGACAAGCTCACCGTGGTGCCAAAGGAGGCAATGATGAGCCCAATGAATAGGCCCACCCATGAGCCAGTGAGAGCCGAATTGAGAGCGGCACGACCGTAGCCGTAACGAGCGGTTATCCGCTCCACCGATTGCAACCCATCCCCCACTATCGATAGCGCCTTGGGTGGCAAGCCCCCCTCGAGCAGTCGATCAACGAGTTTCTTTGCGTCTAAGTAGTTTTCGAAGCGGCCCAGTTCCTCTCCCGCGGGCAGCCGAGAGAGTCGGTCGAGAGCGACCTGACGGGTTGAGGTGTTCTTAGCCACCAGACCATTCTCACACCCCATTGACTAGGCTCGGCCCAGAAAGAGACACAACTTTTCCAGGCGGTGTTGTCGACCATGCCCCATCTCAGCGAAGACGACGTGCGTCGTGCCCTGAGTTCAGTCATTGACCCCGAGATTCGTCAGCCCATCACCGAATTAGACATGGTCGACGCGATCACGGTCACCGAAGAACGTATTGACGTCACCATCGCCCTCACCATCGTCGGTTGCCCCGCCTCGGACCGTATTCAAAGTGACTGCCACGCAGCTGTGTCGGCACTTTCCGACACCCACGCCACCACCGTGTCCCTCACCGTGATGGAACCCGAGCGTCGCGCAGCACTCACGAAAAAACTTCGCGGTAATCGACGCGACTCCCACCCCTTCACCGCAGACTCCCTCACCCGAGTAATTGCGGTGACGAGTGGCAAAGGTGGAGTCGGAAAATCGACCCTCACGGCAAATCTCGCCGTCGACGCCGCCCGAGCAGGCCTGCGAGTGGGAATCATCGACGCCGACGTGTTCGGGTTCTCCATCCCCGGCTTGATGGGCATCCAGGGGGCACGTCCCACCCGGGTGGACGAGATGATTTTGCCCCCAATCTCACACGACGTGAAAGTGATGTCGATTGGAATGTTTGTGGGCGAGGGCGAAGCAGTCAGTTGGCGGGGGCCCATGCTTCATCGCACGGTCACTCAGTTCCTCACCGACGTATTTTTTGGCGACCTCGATGTTCTTTTTCTGGACATGCCCCCCGGCACAGGCGACGTGGCTATCAGCGTCGGACAACTACTTCCTCACGCCGACGTGTTGGTCGTAACCACCCCACAATCCGCGGCCTCTGACGTGGCGGTGCGTTCGGCCACGGTGGCCCGCCAGACCGGCCAGCGAGTCATCGGTGTCGTCGAAATGATGTCTCCAGGGCAATTACCCGACGGCACGCGGCTTGACCTCTTTGGCGAAGGCGGGGGCAAGGCCGTCGCCGACGCCCTAGAAGTTCCCCTGCTCGGTCAGATTCCCTTGAGCCCCACCCTGCGAATCAGCGGAGACGCGGGAGCCCCCGTAGTCGCCGCACACCCCGACGACCCCGCCGCAGAAGCGCTCAGCGCCCTGGGTGACACCGTTCGCGGGACGCGGGCCTCCCGGGTAGGAAGTCGCCTTCCGGTGTCGCCTGGTTAAGTCGCCTCCGGGTCGAAGGGGGCAGGCTTTCCTTCTTTCAGCAGCCTCTGCCTCTTCTGATAAGCCGATTCCACGTTGCTTCTCGCGGGTTCGGGAGCTACCGCCGCGGGTTCTTCGCTCAATGCGTCACGAATGATTCGCCGGGGGTCGTATTGGCGCGGGTCGAGTTTTTTCCATTCCAACTCGTCAAAATCCGGACCAAGCTCTTCCTTCATTCGGTCTTTTGCCCCCCGCGCCATATCGCGCAACGAACGAATCAACCTCGCAAACTGCGCCGAATAGGCGGGAAGACGGTCTGGTCCAATGAGAAAAATCGCAATCACCCCAATCAGGAGCAATTTCTCAATGGTCAATCCGAAAGACACGACCCCAGAATAGTCACCTCGACCATGCTCTGGCCTAGGCTGACAGCGAAAGACCACTGATACCAGGGGGTTAGCGTGGCCGATTGGGAACTCATTAACCGATTCGCACACGAATACGTGATGGACTCGGACGACGTCGAATACCTGGAGCGAGCCTCAGACGACCAAGGCATTTCATCGCTCAGTTCCGTCCTGGGCTCGGTTATCTCCCACATCGCCGCTGCGAGCGGGGCTCGCACCATCATCGAGGTGGGTACGGGGGTGGGTGTCACCCTGATGAGGCTCGCTGAAGCGTGCCCCAGCGCTCACATCACCACCATCGATAAAGAACTCGACCACCACGTCACTCTCCGGGAGTTGCTGGGCGAGGTCGACGTCGATCAAAATCGACTGCGTCTCATTACCGAACGCGCACAAGACGTGTTACCAAAGATGAATGAGGACAGCTACGACCTCGTGGTCATCGACCTACCCGGTGACCAGGCAGAAGCCTGCTACGACGATGCTGTGAAACTCTGCCGGCCCGGCGGTAGCATCCTGATTGCCCGGGCTCTGGCAGACGGCGAAGTCGCCAACCCGGCGAATCGCGACGACCAGGTCACTGCGATGCGCACGCTATTGCGGGTCATCGCTGAAGACGACCGAGTAAGCCATTCCCTGCTGCCTTTTGCAGAGGGTCTCGCCTGGGCGGTCGTCCACCCCGAGAGCAACTAAGAACTACTTGAGGGCGCCCTGCAAGGCGTCGCGCAGTTCGGTCGCTTCGGCGTCGTTCACCGACACCACGAGACGGCCACCACCCTCCAGCGGAACCTTCACGATAATGAGCCGGCCCTCGCGGACTGCCTCCATGGGTCCATCGCCAGTTCGAGGCTTCATCGCGGCCATGTACTCAACTCCTTTATTCGCCCTGAAGTTCCTATTATCCCAAGAAACCGGGTGCAGAGACAAACGAGCTCAGATGCTACGAGGTGCTCAACCAGTCCCGAAGGGTGTTGTAGGCGAGCTCGATTTCCGATTCGTCGACCCACTCGTCTTGCGAGTGCGCACGCTGGGCATCACCCGGCCCAAAATTGACCGCAGGGATTCCCAGTTCAGAAAACCGAGCCACATCAGTCCAGCCATACTTCGGCTCAGCTTTGCGGCCGCTCGCCGCCACCAATGACTGAGCCAAAGGATTATCGAGCCCCGGCCGCGCCCCGGGAGATTGGTCGACAACGACCGCTTCCAAGTCAGGAAAGAGGCTCGTCACATAACCGATAGCCTCGTCGACGCTCCGATCGGGAGCAAACCGAAAATTGACGGTGAGTGTCGCGAAATCGGGGATAACGTTGCCTGCAATTCCTCCGCTCACCCCCACCGCGCTCAGGCTCTCCCGATACGAAAGCCCCTCAACCTCGCGAGTTTCTGATTCAAACGCGCTCAAGGTCTGAAGTGCAGCTGAGAGCGAGTGAATGGCGTTATGGCCCATCCACGGCCGGGCGGAGTGGGCAGATTTTCCGGATGCTCGCAGCTCAATGCGGAGGGTGCCATTGCAGCCTCCCTCCACCCCGGCGTTAGAGGGTTCGCCTAGTACGGCAAAATCAGCCTTCATCCACTCGGGGTGAGAGGCGGCAAAATGCCCCAGACCGTTTTTCTCTGATTCCACTTCTTCCTGGTCGTAGAAAATCCAGGTGACATCGACTCGCGGTGACTCGAGTTCACAGGCGGCAAGAAGCTGGCAGGCCACCCCGCTCTTCATATCCACCGCACCGCGACCCCATAGTCGGCCGTTTTCCCTGCGAGCAGGCAACAGGCCTGAAACAGGCACCGTGTCGAGGTGTCCCGCGATGATTACTCGAACCGCAGCCCCCAGGGTCGTGCGGGCCGCCACCGTGTTCCCCTGTCGAACCACCTCGAGATGATTCGCGGTTCGAAGGGTCGCTTCAATTCGGTCAGCCAAAACCTCTTCGCTACCCGAGACCGACTCCACATCGACAATGGCACGGGCGAGCTCGACAACACCAACGGTGAGGTCAAAGGGCTCTCTGGAGGCTGGCACGACGACTAAGTGTAGTCGGGGGCTGTCCCCCGATAGCCTGGTAGCTATGGCAGAGAGCTCGCGAAGCGCATACGGCTACGGCTTACAAACCATTGATCAAGACGGCACCGTTCTCGACACGTGGTTTCCTGAGCCGGCCCTCGGTGAGCCCGGCAGCAAATTTGACCCCCACATCTTGCCCCAAGCTATCGAGCACCTGGAAGGCGACAACGAGGTAACGGGCACCCATAGCCTGGGCATTGGGGTCGTCATCGATCTCGATGCTGCCCCGCAGTCTGTCCCCGACGCCTACCTTCGACTCCACCTTCTCTCCCACTGCCTCGTCGCACCTAACACCATCAATCTCGACGGGATTTTTGGCCTGCTGCCCATCGTGGCGTGGACTAACCACGGGCCAG
Source organism: Pontimonas sp. (assembly GCA_049416945.1). Lineage (GTDB taxonomy): Bacteria > Actinomycetota > Actinomycetes > Actinomycetales > Microbacteriaceae > Pontimonas. Next base: position 14,897 of record JBMSHQ010000020.1, read on the forward strand.
TTTCAGCGTCGAGCATCACCGCTCGCCGAATCGAATTACAGCGCTCTGGAGTGACCATCACCAGCATCGACAAGTTCCCCCCGCTCGTGAACTACGTCACACCTGAGGGCGTGCGCATCGCCGACACCTCTCGGGTGCGCCTTGGCGCACACCTCGCACCCGGAACCACGGTGATGCACGAAGGTTTCGTGAATTTCAATGCGGGAACCCTCGGACACTCGATGGTGGAGGGTCGCATTTCCCAAGGTGTCGTCGTGGGCGACGGCAGCGATATTGGCGGTGGGGCCTCGATCATGGGCACACTGAGCGGTGGTGGGAAAGAAGTAATTTCCATAGGAAAGCGGTGCTTGTTGGGGGCGAATGCGGGCATCGGAATCTCTTTGGGCGATGACTGCGTCGTGGAGGCTGGCCTTTATGTGACCGCGGGAACAAAGCTCACGCTGCTCGATGGCAGCGAACCCCGTCAGGTGAAAGCTGCTGAGCTGAGTGGCGTGGCAAATATTCTGTTTCGCCGCAACTCACAAACCGGTGAGGTTCAAGCGATTCCTCGTTCAGGCCAGGGCGTCACGTTGAACGCTGCCTTGCACAGTTAGCGGCCCTTCGGCCAGCTTCTCGCGTCTGGGCCCACATACAGCTGCTGTGGGCGGCCAATCTTCGTCGCGGGGTCATCGTTCATCTCGCGCCAGTGGGCAATCCAGCCCGGCAGGCGACCGATTGCGAAAAGAACGGTGAACATGCGGGTCGGGAACCCCATCGCCTTGTAAATCACCCCGGTGTAGAAATCGACATTGGGGTAGAGCTTGCGCTCGATGAAGTACTCATCGGCGAGCGCGATTTCCTCGAGCTCTTTCGCGATGTCCAACAGGTCGTCTTTGACTCCGAGTTCTGCCAACACCGCGTCGGCTGACTCTTTGACAAGGCGCGCCCGCGGGTCATAGTTCTTATACACGCGGTGACCAAAGCCCATCAGACGGATCCCGTCTTCTTTGTTCTTCACCCGCTCAACAAAGCGCTCGACGCCCTCACCCGAGTCACGAATTTCTGCGAGCATCGACAACACCGCCTCGTTGGCTCCGCCGTGCAGCGGACCAGAAAGCGCGTTGATTCCCGCCGCTACCGAGCCAAACAGCTTCGCCTCCGTTGAACCGACCAAACGCACGGTCGACGTCGACGCGTTCTGCTCGTGGTCTTCGTGCAAAATCAGCAGACGATCCAACGCTTTAACCAGCACCGGATTGACCTCGTAGGGCTCTGCCATCAGTCCAAAGTTCAACCACAGGAAGTTCTCAACGAAGCTGCGAGAGTTATCCGGGTAAAGGAATGCCTGACCGATGCTCTTCTTGTGTGCGTAGGCGGCAATCACGGGAAGTTTGGCGAGCAGGCGAATGGTGGAGA
>JBMSHQ010000021.1:0-16181 GCA_049416945.1 Pontimonas sp.
CAACTTTGTTCTGCTCGTATGCTTCGAAGTTACCTTCAAACCAGTACCACTTGGCGGGGTTCTCTTCGGTTCCTTCGTAGGCGAGGATGTGGGTTGCGACGCGGTCGAGGAACCACCGGTCGTGGGTAATCACCACCGCGCAGCCAGGGAATTCCAGAAGGGCGTTTTCCAAGCTGGAGAGGGTCTCCACATCGAGGTCGTTTGTTGGTTCATCGAGGAGCAAAAGGTTTCCGCCCTGCTTGAGCGTCATCGCCAAGTTGAGGCGGTTGCGCTCACCTCCGGAGAGAACTCCGGCTTTCTTTTGCTGGTCGGGACCCTTGAAGCCGAAGCTTGACACGTAGGCCCGGGAGGGAATTTCCACATTGCCCACTTGGATAATGTCGAGGCCGTCTGACACGACTTCCCAGAGGTTCTTGTTCGGGTCAATGCCCTCGCGACCCTGGTCGACGTAGCTGATTTTGACGCTGTCACCAATTTTCAGCTCGCCGCCGTCGAGAGGCTCGAGCCCGACAATGGTTTTGAAAAGGGTGGACTTTCCCACACCATTGGGACCGATAATTCCGACGATGCCGTTTCGCGGCAAGGAAAAACTCAGCCCATCAATGAGCACTCGGTCGCCGAAGCCCTTCTTGAGGTTGGAAGCTTCCAGAACCTGCGAGCCCAGACGGGGTCCGGGTGGAATCTGAATTTCTTCAAAGTCGAGCTTCTTGGTCCGCTCCGCCTCGGCCGCCATTTCCTCATACCTGGCCAGACGAGCTTTGGACTTGGCTTGGCGTCCCTTTTGGTTTGATCGCACCCAATCCAATTCGTCGGCGAGGCGCTTAGCGAGTTTCTGATCCTTCTTGCCCTGGATTTGCAGGCGCTCGGCCTTCTTTTCCAGATAGGTCGAATAGTTGCCCTCGTAGGGGTACAGGCGACCACGGTCGACTTCGGCAATCCACTGGGCAACATGGTCGAGGAAGTACCGGTCGTGGGTAACAGCGATGACCGCACCGGGATACTTCGCCAGGTGCTGCTCTAGCCACAACACGCTCTCCGCATCGAGGTGGTTGGTGGGCTCATCAAGAAGAAGCAGGTCGGGTTTTTCCAGTAACAGCTTGCACAACGCCACTCGTCGGCGCTCACCTCCGGAGAGGTGGGTTACGGGCGAATCCGACGGCGGACAGCGCAACGCGTCGAGTGCTTGTTCGAGCTGACTATCCATGTCCCACGCGTCTGCAGCGTCGATGTCCTCTTGAAGTTTGCCCATTTCCGCCAGCAGGGTGTCGAAATCAGCGTCGGGGTCTGCCATTTGGGCAGAAATCTCGTTGAAGCGCTCGATTTTGTTGTAGATCTCTCGCACACCGTCTCGAACGTTTTCAATAACAGTCTTGGACTCATCAAGCGGCGGCTCTTGGAGCAAAATTCCCACGGAGTAACCGGCGGTGAGTGACGCTTCGCCGTTACTGGGCTGGTCGAGACCAGCCATGATTTTGAGGATGGTCGACTTTCCAGCGCCGTTGGGGCCCACCATTCCGATTTTTGCCCCGGGGAAGAACGACATCGTGACGTCGTCGAGGATGACCTTGTCCCCCACCGCTTTGCGGGCTTTGACCATCGTGTAGATAAATTCAGCCATATCCCCCAGTCTATTGAGCGCCGCGGTTGTTCCATGACGACTCAGAAGGGGTCCGCGTCACTCTCTGAGGCCGACTCCAGATCGCGGGCGAGCGAGTTTCGCTCGAAGGAACTGGTGCCCCACAGCAGGTCGTGGCCCAGGGCATCGGCTTCAATTTCGATGGCCGTTCCACTCTTGTCTTCCGACTCCCAATTGCGCACCTTCACCCGGCCCGTGGCAACGACCCGGTCGCCCTTGTTCAGACTGGTGTGGGCGTTTAGGGCGAGCTGTCGAAAGGCCACGACGGTGTACCAGTTGGTGTCGATGTCGACCCACTGAGCCTGGCCCTTATCAAACCGTCGCTGTGTCGAGGCAAGGCGAAAGCTGGTGATCGCGAGTCCCTCGCTCGTCACGATGTGGCGTGGGGTGGTCGCAACGATGCCGCTGACCGAAAGAGTGTCAATCATGGTGTCTCCTGTTCACTGAGGTGAGCGGGAGACTCTCAGATACTGCAGCGAGGCGAGAGGAACCGAAGAAGATTGGGAGTAACTCTTTGCCAGTGGTGGTTGTGGAGAGCTAGGAGCGAAGGTAGCTCTGATACGACTGTCGCACCTTGTTTACTTTCGGCACCGCGACAGCCAGGCAATAGCCCTGGGTGGGATTTTTGGCAAAGAAATCTTGGTGATAGTCCTCCGCCATATAGAAGGGGCCCAACGGGGAAAGCTCGGTCACAATCTCTCCCTCCCAGATGTCGGATGCGCGCTCCAAGGCAGCTTCGAACAGTGCCTTCTCTTCCTCATCTCGGTAATACATGGCGGACCGATACTGGGTGCCCACATCATTTCCCTGCCGGTTGAGCTGACGGGGGTCGTGAATGGTGAAGAACACGTCCAAGATCACATCCGAGGGAATGGTCTCGGGGTCAAACGTCACCGCGACCGCCTCAGCGTGGCCGGTGCGACCTGTGCAGACTTCTTCGTAGCTGGGCTTCTCGGTCTCGCCACCGGTGTAGCCCGAGACGACATCGACGACACCGTCTAGGACTCGGTAGGCGGCGTCGAGGCACCAAAAGCAGCCACCCGCCAAGACGTAGGTTTTCATGCGCCGAAGCCTAAGCGACGCGCCTGACAACACACCGAACACCTCGTTATTCAGTGGTGAGTTCGGCAAGAATTCCTATGTCATAGTTATCCCCGTGAGAGCTTGTGTTCTTTCTGCGGTGCGCCTCACCCGCGCACCCCGGGTCCGATAACCCGTGGGCTATTTCTACGCTTTCTTAGCTGCATTTCTCTTTGGCGCAAACGGAAGTGTGACCAAAGTCATGATTGAGGCGGGCATCAGCGCGCTTCAGGTCACCCAGATGCGCGTGCTCGGAGCAGCTTTCGTTGCTGGTGCGGTGCTGTTTGTCCTCGATCGCAAGTCATTTCGTGTTCCCCGTGGTCAGCGACTAGCGCTCGTCGTCATGGGCGTGATTGGCGTGGGGTTGCTTCAGGCGTCGTACGCACTTGCCGTCGAATTGCTCCCCGTGGGAATCGCGCTTCTCCTGGAGTACCTCGCTGTACCCATGGTCGCTGTGTTCGCGTTTGTCGTCTTCAAAGAGCGGGTGCGCACCCGCATTTGGGTGTCAATTGGCTTGATTATGGCCGGGCTTGCTGTGGTAGCCCAGATCTGGCATAGCTCACTCAATGTCGTGGGAACGATCTGGGCTCTCGTCGCAGCGCTCAGCCTGTCCACCTACTTCCTCGTGGGCGAAAAACAGATGGAGACCATCTCACCCCTGGCACTGATGTTCTGGTCGATGTCTATTGCTGCCGTGTCGTGGGCATTTATCAGTGGATGGTGGCGCCTGAATCCCTCTGTGTTTGCTCAGAGCGTCCCCCTCACCGGAGTACTCGAAGGTGTTCCCGCCCCAATGTGGCTGCTCTTACTGTGGAACGTCGTGATGGGCTCATTTGCGCCGTTCTTACTGAGTCTCGCCGCCATCAAGAAACTCTCCGCCACTGCAGCAGGAATCGCCGCGACTAGTGAAATCGTGTTTGCCTTCTTGGTGGCGTGGTTATGGCTTCAGGAAAACCTGTCGGGCCCGCAAATTGTCGGTGCAGCCGTCGTCTTGATCGGCATCATCTTGGCCCAGACGGCCCGGCGCTCCCCCGTGCCGATTAGCGCCGACCTGGCTTTGGAAACGGGACCGATTATTCTCCCGATCGTGGACGATGAAGAACACACCACGCACACCTAATCCTGCGGCAGCCAGTACACCTTTCGTAGTGCCTCATTAACTCGCCAGATTGTTTCTTCTCCCACGTTGAGCCGACACACCACCCCAGGGGACAGCTCAACGACCTCTGGCTCGCCGCCGTTGGCGCGCTCGAGTGTTCCCGAGCCCGAAATCACTACAAAGTACTCATCAACTTCCACATCACGCATCGCGCCAGGAGTCATTTCCCACACGCCCCACTGACCCGAGCCCGCCTCCCACAAGCCAGTCTGGGGTGAGCCGTCGACTACCTGATCGGCCGCCACAGGTTCGTACCTGAGTTCGAGGTCGAGAGCGTGAGTAACCGAGGGGTCGCTCACGAATCAAACCCCAACCCCACGGCATCGAGGGTGCGCAAAAACAATCCCCTCTTGCCTTCACGGTGATCGGCGCGGTCAAGGGCGGTGCGGGTCAATTGAACGGCCGGGTAACACAGGGGCTCAGGCGGAAAAGGAATCGGCAGTGACTTGACCATCTCAAGTTCGGTCCGCCAGGTGCTCTCCCCCTCCAGCTGGTCGAGCATCACCTCCGCGGCAAAACGGGTGGCCGCCACCCCTAAGCCTGTGAAGCCGGCGGCATAGGCCACCCGGCTGTTGTGGGCGGTAGCGAAGAACGCGCTAAACCGACTGCAGGTGTCGATTGCTCCCGCCCAGCGGTGAGAAAACTGAACACCTTCCAATTGCGGGAACGTGGTGAAGAAGTGAGAAGCGAGCTTGCGATAGCTCTCAGGGCGCTCTTCATAACCCGAGCGCACTCGCCCACCAAAGTGATAAATCGCGTCATAGCCGCCGAACAAGATTCGATCATCGGCAGTGATTCGGTAGTAGTGGAATTGATTGGCCAAATCAGCAACACCCTCGCCGCCGCTCCAACCAATCTCCTTTTTTTGCTGATTGTTCAGAGGTTCCGTCATCAACACGTAGTCGTAAACCGGGATGGTGTGTAGGCGGTATCGCTTGAGAAGAGAAGGGTAGGCATTAGTCGCCAGCGCCACACGTTGTGTCCGCACGACACCTGAAGCAAGTCGCAACTCAACGTGATGGGCTGAAGCCTCGAGGCCCTTTACCGGCGAGCGCCGGAATACTTCCACGCCGAGTTCTTTCGCCGTCCGAAGCATTTCACGGGCCAGTTTTCCGGGGTGAACCATCGCGGTGTCACGGGGAGAAAATGTTGCACCCAAATAGGTGGGTGAGTTGACCCGGGCGCGGGTTTCCTCAGCGCTCAGCCGGACTTCTCGCTCCCCATCGGCCGACTCATCGAGCCATTCCAACTCGTGCTCTTCGACCGCGACCGCGAGAGACCCCACCCGCCAAAAATCGCAGTCCCAGCCAAATTTTTTGACGGCGGCCTCAATCGCGTCAAGGTTCTCAAGCCCCGCCTGATCGAGCACCTCATATTCTTTGGGATAGCGCCGCCGACCGTTAGATTCACCGTGGGTGAGAGTCGATTCGACAAAGCCACCATTTCGCCCCGACGCCGCCCAGCCTGGGTCTTTTGCTTCCAACACCACAACGCGCCAATCGGGGTGTCGACGCTTCGCCTCAATAGCAGTCCACAAACCGGTATAGCCGGCACCCACAATGGCGAGATCGCAATCGACCGAACCAGCAAAACGTGTGAGTGAGGAATCCCGACCCGCATCTTCCACCCAAAACGCCTTACGAACCGAGGACGCCAAAGAATGACTGATGGTCTCGTCGCTGATCTGATTGCGCTCAAAAACAGTGCTATGCACGACACTCTCCTTGTTCCCACCAGGTTAGAGCGTGAGGCTGAGTTGTCGCCGAGGTGACGGCCACGTGTCTGGGTAGGCTCGGCACATGGTTCATCCGATCACGCTGCCCCACTCTGACCTGACCGTATCGTCACTGTGTTTCGGTGCCAACGTGTTTGGCTGGTCGATTCACGACCAGTCCGAAGCCAATCGACTCTTGGATGAACTTCTGGCCCGGGGCGTGAACTTCTTTGATTCGGCGGATATGTATGTCCAATGGGTCGCGGGAAATTCGGGCGGTGAATCCGAGCGGGCCTTGGGTGAGTGGCTTCGCACATCGAAGGTGAATCGCGATGACGTGGTAATTGCGACCAAGGTAGGCAAGATGACGACCCGTCCGGGCCTCTCACCACACAACATCCTCGCGGCCGCTGACGAATCGCTCAGCCGTCTGGGCATTGACACCATCGACCTCTACTACGCCCACCGCGACGACGACTCGGTGCCGATGGAAGACACACTCGGAGCCTTTCAACAACTGATTGATGCCGGCAAAGTGCGCGCGATTGGGGCGTCGAACTTTAGCGCTTCGCGGCTCTCACAGGCACTCACGCTCGCTGAAACCCTCGGCCTGCCACGGTATGTGGCGGTGCAAAACCACTACAACCTCGTCGCCCGCGAGCCCTACGAATCCGATATGGCGCCACTGGTCGAGCGGGAGGGCCTTTGGGGCTTGCCCTACTTTTCGCTCGCAAGCGGATTCCTGACAGGGAAATATCGCCGCGGTGAAGTGTCCACTTCAGTCCGCCAGGACCGGGTGGAAAACGACTACGTGTCGAAAGAAAACTTCGCCACCCTCGACCGTCTGCTCTCCGTGGCTACACGACTGGGTGTTGCCCCCACGACGATCGCACTGGAATGGCTGCGCCAACAACCCGGAGTGACCGCACCCATCGCGAGCGCATCACGAATTGAGCAGTTAGACGACCTCCTCGCAGAAGTCACCCTGACCGAGTCCGACCTCAACGAGTTGTCGGCTTAGACGAGAGTGTCTCCGAGGTAGCCACCGGGTTGGCAACCCGGTGGAATGGCATAGACCGCGGAACCTATCGGCGTCGTCCACAGGTTCATCATGTCCATCTGCGCAAGTCTCTGCTGGATCGGCACAAACTGTCTTTGGGGGTCGTGCGCGAAGGCTTCAAACAGCAACCCCGCCTCGCTCACGCCCTCCTCAGTGGCGTCGGTCTCGTAGTTATATCCCCGCCGCGCAATCACATCATCGGCACCTACCGCATGGGCACGGCGCATGTGTGCAAAATCGGGAATCACGGGTAGCCCCAGAGAGTCTCGAGCGTCAAAGTCGGGGGCGTCGTGTTCACTTCCGCCCGTTAGCGGCGCACCGTGGGCCAAATCGCGACCAATCGCGCGTTCGCGGTCCGGGCGATCGACAGTGTCCCACAGGTCCAAGTTCATCTGGATACGCCGGAGCACATACCCCGTCCCCCCGTCAAGCCATCCGGGGTTTGAGCCGGATACGCCTTCCCCCCAGACATAGCGAGCAAACGTCTCATCGTGAGGGTGCGGGCCTTTGGTGCCATCCACCTGACCAAAAAGGTTTCGCATCGTGACACCCGCGGGTTCTGACCCTCGAGAGCGTCTGAAACCATCTTGGCTCCAGCGCAGAGTCAGATACGACGTGGTCTGCCGGGTGAGCACCCGGGCGGCGTGAGAAATAGTCACCGGGTCGTCCGCTTGCACGATGACCAGTAGGTCTCCCCCGGTGTAACGGGGGTTCAACGCGTCAATCTCAAACGGAGGCAGCGGCCTCAACCATTGGGGAAGAGCGCTAGTTCCTGCTGCTCTTCGCACCAGTTCGGGGCCAAACCCCACCATCACCATGAGGTTTGCCGGCACGAGCGCCAGTTCGGGTTCAGAATCAGCGAGCGGCGAGCGACCGGCACACAGGTCGGCGGAGTCTTCCGTGATGATTCGCAGCATCCGTCGGATTCCAGCCTCGTCCACCCCCTCCAGAAGGTCGAAAGTGAGGAAACGGGCGAACGCGGTCGGTGGGGCTTCCACAGCGGTCTGATGCGCGCCGTAGAAGGGTCGAATTGCTTCCTCGCCCCAGCCAGCGGTTGAGGCCTGGTGGGCCTGGGCGGCTGCGCCACCGGCAGCACCCAGACCCACCATTCCGACAGACGCCGCCGCGCCCCCAACGAGTGCCCGCCGGGAGAATCGGGGAGTCGTTGTCATGCGACTACTCCATTCCGTTCTGGTTCATCTCAGCATCGCCGGAACCGTTGTGTTCCATGTCCATGTCTCCGTGGCCCATCTCGCCACCGTCCATGTCCATGTCATCACTGTGATATTCCTCATTGGCGCCTTGATAGTCACGCACTTGAGCGTCGATCACGAGGGTTTCTCCGTTATCGAGCTCAATCGTGACGCTGATGGTGTCGCCAGCGAGCAGCGGCTCGGTGAGACCCATCAACATGATGTGGTCACCACCGGGCATCAAACTCAGCGTCTCACCCGCTGGAATGAGGTGGCCGCCTTCTTTCTCGCGCATCACTCCTTCGGCTACTTCGTGCAGTTCGACCATTGCCGCCGCATCGGTGCTGCCGGCCACCATCGTCACATCGACTCCGGAGGGGTTGGTGATGTCGGCGAAGACAGCCGTCATTCCCGAATCTGCAGCCTTCGCCCAGGCGTTCTCCACCTGCAGAGGCGCAGATTCGCTAGAGCAGCCCGCGAGTGCAGCCAATACAGTGGCAGTCGCAAGCGCGGTAAAGAGATTTTGTTTTTTCAACACAATTCATGCCTTTCTCGAGCGCGCACAGACGCGCTCACTATGTGAGAGTCACCGCGAGGCGATGCCTGCGGTGTGAATGACTGAGTTAGGCGAAAAGGGGTGGACCGCGAAGGGACTGGGCGCCAGCGAGAGGCGCCTGCCATAGAGGCGCGGTGGCGGAGGCAGCGTGAAAGCTGCGGGCAGTGGGGCTGAAAAAACGGGGTGTTCCCGGGATTGCTCGCAACACGAGGCGCACGACGAGCTCCGCCACACGCTGCAGGCTTCGACGAACCCTGTGGGAACCCATCACGAAAAGCGCCGTCACCGCGGCGGCGAGTGCGTGGCCCAATGTCATTGACGCGTCGGTGCCGAGGGTGGCGACAAGAGGTTGAATCTCGCCGTGGACGTGTCCCGTCGCCGCGGCGCCACCAAGACCCGACCACTGGTGAAAGACGTATTGCCCACTGATGGTCGCGACGATCGTGCCCAGAAAAGTTTTCTTGACCAACACAACGAGGCTCAGAAGAATCGAGGCGACCAACGCAGGCAGGACGCCCATCAGTCCCGGCAGGTCACCGCCCATGGCCAGGTGAGCCACTAGCCCGGTGCTCACTCCGAGTAAGCCCGAGAACGCCGCACGACGTACCCACTGAGTGCGGGCAGAGGGGGCAATATGGCGCGATTCCCTGGCTGGCATCTCGTCACCTCGTCTCACTTTTTAGTGTAGACCCGTCCACGTGGCCCATAAGCTACAGACAATGGCCCCCGTTACAGCACCGTGGCACTCCCGTGACGCAGCTAGGAGTATCGACATGAACAGGATTTTTCGCCGCTACACCTACACGGTGTGGCATATGGCCATCATCAAAGTGGCAGTAGCAGCAATTGCGATGATCGCGGGAGCGTATCTTTCATCGTTCGTGCTTGATACCCTCTGGCTGTTTATCGCCATTTGGGCCATCACCGCGGGATACATTCTCTGGCTCACCTACAAGAACAACAGCCCTACCGAGCGCTAATCGGCCGATTAGCCAAGGAACCCGCGCAGAAGCGCCGCGGTTCCTTCTAAATGGTCGCGCATTGCCATGGCCGCCAGGTCCGCCTGGCCTCTCAACACGCCGCTCACGATTTCTTCGTGCTGTTCGGTCGAGTGAGAGATGTTGGGGGTGAGAAGCGGAATCGCGTCAAGAAACTGATTAACCTTCATCCTCGTTGACGCCACCTCTTCAACCAGCTTTCGCGAGCCTGTGACCTCCGCGAGAAGGAGGTGGAATCGTGAATCGAGGCGTCGATAATCCTCTGGTGAAGCAAGGGAGCACTCGAGGTGAGCCCGCCACAACTCGTCTCGGCTCTCAGAGCTCAGTTCTTGAGTGGCAGCCGCACGCGCTGCCCCCACCTCCACTACCTCGCGAAAGATCAGAATGTCGTGAATGTGGTCGGGGTCGAGTCGATGTCTGGCGTCAGGGTCGGGGTCGGGCAGGTCGCCTTTGACGAAGGTTCCGCCGTATCGCCCGCGCCGAATCACTAAATAACCCGCATCGGCCAGCGAGGCCGTTGCTTCCCGCACGGTGTCTCGTGACACATCCAGCATGACGGCGAGTTCCCGCTCGGAGGGAAGTCGCTGATCAGGGCCCACTAAACCCAGGCGGATTGTCTGAAGAATGCGTTCAACGGTCTCTTCATAGGAATTTCCCCCGCTTATCGGGCGCAGCAAGAGCGAGGAATCGCCTAGACGACTTTCTTGCTCTCGGCTCTCGCTCATGATCTTCTTACACGGGTGTCACGTAATGCCCGGAGATTCCTCCGTCTACGAGGAAGGTGGAGGCGGTAATGAACGAAGAATCATCCGAGGCCAAGAACGCCACCGCTGCGGCGAGCTCCTCGGGATTCGCAAACCGCCCCATCGGAATGTGCACGAGACGACGAGCAGCTCGCTCGGGGTCTTTGGCAAACAGTTCCTGAAGCAACGGCGTGTTGACGGGACCGGGGCAGAGCGCGTTCACACGAATACCTTGACGGGCAAACTGCACTCCCAATTCACGGCTCATCGCCAGCACGCCGCCTTTTGACGCGGTGTAAGAAATTTGCGACGTGGCAGACCCCATGACGGCGACAAAGGACGCCGTGTTGATGATTGATCCGCTGCCCTGTGCGGTCATGTGACGCAGAGCCGCGCGACAACACAGATACACCGACTTCAAGTTGACGTCCTGGACTTTCTGCCACGCGGGTAGCTCGGTGGTCTCGATGGAGTCATCATCGGGCGGGGAAATACCGGCATTGTTGAAGGCAATATCGACCGACCCATAGGTTTTCTGCGCAGTATCGAAGAGGTGGTTAACCTCGTCTTCAACGGCGACGTTGACTTTGACGAAGAGTCCGCCCAGTTCTGTGGCGACTTCGGGACCTGCCACTTCGTCCATGTCGCCAATGACGACGGTGGCACCTTCTGCCGCCATTCTTCGAGCAGTGGCAAGTCCGATACCACTTGCCCCTCCCGTAATCACCGCCACCTTTTTGGCAAGGCGCTGAGTGAGATCAACACTGGTCATTGTGGGCTCCTTAGGGGTTAGTCAACGGCGATGAAAACGTTTTTTTCTTCGGTGAAATGCAGTGGCGCATCGGGCCCCAACTCGCGGCCATAGCCCGAATGCTTGAAGCCACCGAAGGGGGTGGTGTAGCGCACTGAGGAGTGGGAATTGACGGAGAGGTTTCCCGATTCGACGCCGCGAGCCACTCTCATGACTCGGCCGACGTCGCGCGTCCAAATCGACCCCGAGAGGCCATATTCGGTGTCATTGGCGAGTCGGATGGCTTCCTCCTCGTCTCTGAATCGATAGACAGCCACGACAGGGCCAAAGATTTCTTCCTTCATGCACCGGTCTGTTGCCGAAGAGGGCAAGAGCACAGCGGGGGCGAACCAGTTTCCTGGCCCCTCGGGAGATTGCCCTCGGAACGCAATCTGTGCGTCGTCAAGATAGGACGACACCGAGTCGAAATGCGCTTTGGTGACCAAGGGGCCCATTTCGGTTGAGTCATCTAATGGGTCTCCCACCCGGTAGGCCTTTACTGAAGTCTCTAGACCTTCCATGAAGTGGTCGAACACGCTTTCCTGAACGAGGATTCTCGAGCGTGCACAACAGTCTTGCCCAGCGTTTTCGAACACGGCAGATGGCGCCATCGCCGCCGCCCGTGCCACATCGGCGTCGTCAAAGACAATGTTGGCGCTCTTTCCCCCCAACTCCAGGGTGACCCTCTTGAGTTGGGGAGCCGATTGGCTCATGATCTGTTTGCCGACCTCGGTGGAGCCCGTGAAGACAACTTTTCGCACGGCTTCGTGCTCGACAAAGCGCTGGCCCACCACGGAGCCCTTTCCCGGGAGCACCTGGAATACACCTTCGGGAATCCCTGCCTGCACGGCCAACTCGCCCAGGCGAATAGATGTCAACGGTGTCCATTCGGCAGGTTTTAACACCACCGAGTTTCCCGCTGCGAGAGCAGGCGCAAAGCCCCACGCCGCAATGGTCATCGGGAAGTTCCACGGAGTGATAATTCCCACGACGCCGAGGGGTTCGTGGAAGGTGATGTCTACTCCCCCGGCAACGGGAATCTGCTTTCCGGCCAAGCGTTCTGGTGAACCGGCGTAGTAATTCAGTACATCTCGGACGTGACCTGCTTCCCACCGCGCTTGTGAAATGGGGTGACCAGAGTTACGGGCTTCCAATTGGGCCAAATTCTCGATGTCGCCTTCCACGGCAGACGCAAAAGAGCGCAACAAGTTGGCACGATCGGCGGGGGTGAGGGCGAACCACTCGCGCTGGGCGAATCGCGCACGCTCAATCGCGTCGTCGGTTCGTTCCAGGTCGAAGTGCTCGATAGTCTCCATTTTTTCGCCAGTGGCGGGGTTCGTAAGTTGGTAGCTCATCGTCAACTCCTTGTTGAGTTCTGGGCAGCTGAAATCAACGCGCGGAAGAGCCGCAGGTCTTCCAGAGTCTTCTCCGGATGCCATTGAACAGCCACGCAGAAGGGGTGTCCCGGTAGTTCGACGCCCTCGACGATGCCATCATCACTCGTTGCGCTGACGATGAGCCCCTCGCCCACCTGGTCAATCGCCTGATGGTGATACATGGCGACAGGCTCGATTCGGGCATTACCGTCCACAATGTCGCTGAGGGCCGACCCGGGCTCCACGTTGACTCCCATCATGCTGAACTCGCCACCGCCTTTTTGGTAGCGAGTGTCTCCCACACGGTCGGGCAAGTGTTGGATGAGGGTGCCACCTCGGTGGACATTGAGCATCTGCGCGCCGCGACAAATGCCCAAGATCGGAAGCCCCGATTCGATGGCGACGGCGAGAAGCGCGTCTTCGGTGGCATCCCGGCGAGTGTCGGGTTGTTCGGTAGTGGCGAGTGGTTCTTGCTGGTAGCGGGCGGGGTAAACATACCGCCCGCCACACAACATCAACCCATCCATCCCCGATAGGAGTTTTTGTGCGTCCTCACGGCTGAGCGGCTGTGGTGGCACCAAGACGGCGGTTCCGCCCGCGCGCTCGATGGCTTCGATGTAATCACCAGGAATCATCGCAAATTCCCCCTCCCACACTCCGGTCTTTCCCGGCTGGCGGTAGGTCGTAATCGCGATGAGTGGCTTAGAGGCGCTCAAAGCCCCTCACTCTCTCCCATTCTGTGACCACAGCGTTGAACTGGGCGATTTCGGTGTGGGCATAGTGAACGTAGTGGTCAACGACGGCGTCGCCGAATGCGCTTCGTGCGAGTGCCGATTCGGCAAAAAGTTCGGTGGCCTGGACCATGGTGCTGGGGACTCGCGGCTTGTCGGAGATGTATCCGTTGCCTTCACTGATCTCTTCGAGCGGCAGTTTCTGCTCGATACCCGCGATTCCCGCCGCGATCATGGCCGAGGTTGCGAGGTAGGGGTTGACGTCACCACCGGGCACCCGGTTTTCTACCCGCATGGCTTTGCCCCGGCCCACTACACGAAGGGCGATTGTGCGGTTGTCCAGGCCCCACCCGATGGCGGTGGGGGCAAAACTGCCTTCGACATACCGCTTATAGGAATTGATTTGGGGGGCGTAGAAAAGACTGAGTTCCCTCATGTAGGCAATTTGCCCCGCAATGAAGTGCTTGAACAGCTCGGACATTCCTCGGGGATCCTTGTCGTCGGCAAACGCCATCGAACCGTCAGTCCCGCGTAGCGACATGTGAATGTGACAACTGTTGCCTTCCCTTTCGTTGTACTTCGCCATGAAGGTGAGGGACTGGCCAAAATCGTCGGCGATCATTTTGGCGCCGGCTTTGTAGATGGAGTGGTTATCGCAGGTGCGCAGCACGTCGTCGTAGAGGAAGGCGATTTCCTGCTGACCGTAATTGCACTCGCCCTTCACGCCCTCGCAATACATGCCCGCTGCATCCATCTGGTTTCTGATTTCGCGCAAGAGTGGCTCAACCCGGGTGGAGGCGAGCAGATCGTAATCGACGTTGTAGTCGGTTGACGGGGTGAGTCCCCGATACCCCATGGCGAATGCTTCTCGGTAGGAGTTATCGAACACGATGAATTCCAACTCGGTACCCACATGTGCAGTGAGGCCCATCTCGGCGAGACGAGCGATTTGTCGCTTCAGAATGCCCCGGGGGGAAGGCCCCACGTCTTCGTGCTCGGTGGACTGTAAATCGCACGTCACCATCACACTTCCCGGAAGCCACGGCGCCATTCGCAGTGTCGACATGTCGGGGACCATCACCATGTCGCCGTAGCCGGTGTCCCACGATGCGTGGGAGTAGCCCTGGATGGTGTTGTTTTCAATATCAACGGCGAGGAGGTAGTTGCAGCACTCTGCTCCGTGGTGTGACACGTTCTCGAGGAAGTGTCGCGCCGCGACACGTTTTCCGATGAGTCGGCCCTGCATGTCGGTGAACGCCATCACGACGGTGTCGACCTCCCCCGCTTCAAATAGCTGGGTCAGGGTTTTCGTGTCGATAAAGCCGGTGGTCGCCATTGATATCCGCCTCTTTATTGGTAGGTTTTTCAACCTTTAGAAACTGGTTATTTCCCCATTGTGCTCCACCCATCCCCGAAAAGAAAGCAATCTGCGGGAATCAGGGTTGAACTAATGGTTGAGACTTTATTGCCAAATGGTCTGTTGAATCCACCAATGTCACGCTACATTTGCCTCGATTAAGTCCTTTTCACAGCGTCGTGATGAGGAACCGTGGATACTCGCGGTGACTCCATCGACAGATGGGAGAACAGAATGGCAAGTGAACAGAAGGTCGCTGGCGTTACTTATAAGTCAGCTGACTCGAGTTATTTTGAAAAACGCCAGTTGCGTCGAGCAGCTGGCGTTTGGGGTCTCTGGGGTCTGGCGGTTGCCGCCGTTATCTCCGGTGACTTCTCGGGATGGAACTTTGGTCTTGACGTAGGTGGCTTCGGTGGCCTGCTCATCGCCTTCGGCATCCTCGTGGTCATGTACTACGGCCTCATCTTCTCCATCGGAGAAATGTCCGCAGCGATGCCCCACACGGGTGGCGCCTATTCCTTCTCGCGAAGCGCAATGGGTCCGTGGGGTGGTTTCATCACCGGACTCGCTGAGACGATTGAGTACGTTGCTACGACAGCTGTTGTGGTGTACTTCTCCGCGGCTTACGCCGAAGGTGTCGTCAGCACACTGACGGGGGTCAGCTTGCCCGCATGGGTGTGGTGGCTGATCTTGTACGCCATCTTCATTGCTCTCAACGCCTCAGGCGCGCACGTGTCATTCAAGTTCTCCATCGTGGTGTCGATCATCTCGATCGGCATCCTGCTGCTGTTCTCGGTGATGGCGCTGGCGTCGGGTCTCTTCGCCTGGGAGAACCTCTTCAACATCGCTCCGGCAGAAGGCGGTAACGCGTTCTTGCCATTTGGTGCAATGGGTATCCTTTACGCGATTCCATTCGCGGTGTGGTTCTTCCTCGGCATCGAGGAACTCCCCCTCGCCGCAGAAGAAGCACACACTCCGGAGAAAGACATTCCCCGGGCAGGTGTCTGGGCCCGTGGAACGCTGATCGTCACCGGCCTGCTGGTGCTCTTCCTCAACACCGGAATCCTCGGCGCCGAAGAAACCCGCGTTGCAGGCGAGCCACTGCTGGATGGCTTCCGAGCCATTTTGCAAAATGACCAACTGGCCGCTGTTCTGGGCCTGATGGCGCTGATCGGTCTGCTGGCCTCGCTCCAGGGGATCATGTTCGCCTACGGGCGCAACATGTATTCGCTCTCGCGTGCGGGCTACTACCCCAAGTTCCTCTCGGTGACCAACAAGCAGAAGACCCCCTTGGTGGCTCTTCTCGCAGGTGGCGTGATTGGGTTCTTGGCTCTGGTCCTCATCGACGTCCTCACCGCGATTGACGCCGAAGGTGCTGGAGCGGTTGCGGGAGCGGTCGTGCTCAACATTGCGGTGTGGGGTGCAATGCTCGCCTACGGTATGCAGGCGGCAGCGTTCCTCATCCTTCGCAAGAAGTTCCCCAACATCAACCGTCCATACAAGTCGCCGTGGGGTGTCTTCGGCGGCTGGGCGGCTCTGATTATTTCGGGTATTGCGTTCATCGGGTTCCTGATCAACCCGGCGTTCCTGCCCGCAATTGTCGGTATCGCGGTGGTCTACGCGGTCATGCTGTTGGGCTTCGCGCTCGTGGGTCGACACCACCTGGTGCTCGCCCCCGAAGAGGAATACGCACTTTCCGCCGGAAAGTCCAACAAGTAACTCCCTTGAGAGTCTCTGGCGCGGGTCGACACTACGCAGTCGGCCCGCGCCAGGGCATATAACGGGACA
>JBMSHQ010000022.1:0-16136 GCA_049416945.1 Pontimonas sp.
AACCTACGGCCTTCTGCTCCGGAGGCAGACGCTCTATCCCCTGAGCTATGGGGGCCCAGGTCCGCATTCAGGGTACACGCTTCGATGTCTCTCGGCCGGTGGCCTCGTTAGGATGGTGCGTTGTGGACCCCGCCGCTCTCGCTCAGCGCATCGCCGAGCTGACCAACCGCTTTATTGACGGGACGTCTGCAGCCGAAACTCACCAGGTAGGTCCAGAAGACGTCGCGCTGGAGAGGCCCAAGAAGGCAGAGTTTGGCGACTGGGCGACCTCGATTGCCCTAAAGCTCGCCGGGCCGCTATCAATGGCCCCGCGCGATATTGCGACGTCACTGCGAGATCTTGTTCTGGGCATTGACGGGGTCGCGTCGGTGGATATCGCCGGGCCCGGGTTTCTCAACATCACCCTTGATGCGGGTGCGTTGGGTGACATCGCGCACACGATTGTCAGTGCGGGTCAGCGCTACGGCCACAATGATTCCCTCGCGGGCCTCACCATCAACTTGGAATTTGTCTCCGCCAACCCCACAGGCCCCCTGCACATTGGCCACACCCGTTGGGCAGCCCTCGGGGATTCGTTGGCACGGGTGCTGCGGGCATCCGGGGCATCGGTGACCTGCGAGTTCTACATCAACGACCAGGGCTCTCAAATGGATGTCTTCGGCGAGTCGGTTCTCGCCCGGGCGCTGGGGCGTGAGCTACCCGAAAATGGCTACCCCGGCAGTTACGTGGACGAGTTGGGTAAAGCTGTGTTGGAAGAATTTCCTGAGCTTGCCACGATGCCCCACGACGAAGCGGTGGTGTGCGCGAGGGAATGCGCCTACCAACGGCAGCTGCAGGCCATTCAAGAGTCACTGCAGAAATTCAATGTGAACTTTGATGTCTGGTTCTCCGAGCGGCAACTCCACGTCATGGACACCCCCGATGGGCGAAGCCTGATCGACCAATCGGTCGACCGCTTGCGTGAGCAGGGGCACGTTTTTGATGAGGATGGTGCGGTCTGGGTTCGGACCACCGACTTTGGCGACGACAAAGATCGCGTTATCCGCCGAGCTAACGGGGTCTACACCTACTTCGCCGCCGACGCCGCCTACTACCTTTCTAAGCGCGATCGCGGTTTTGGACTCACTATCTATTTGCTCGGCGCTGACCACCACGGCTATGTCCACCGTTTGAAGGCCCTTGCTGGAGCGGCAGGAAACGACCCCGACAAGGACATTGAAGTCCTGATCGGCCAACTGGTGAGTGTCAACGGTGCCCGGCTGTCTAAGCGCGCCGGCAACATCATCGAACTCGATGACCTGCGCGAATGGCTCGGTACCGATGCCTTGCGCTATTCGCTGGGTCGCTACCCCGCAGACTCGCCTCTGACTATCGAGCCTGAAATACTCCTCAGTCACAGCAACGACAACCCGGTGTTTTACGTGCAGTACGCCCACGCGCGCACTCACCAAGTGGCGCGCAACGCGGAGGCAGCGGGCATCACGGGGGAGAACTTTGACTCGTCCACCCTCTCCCACCCGAGCGAAGCCGAGCTGTTGACGGCACTCGCCGATTACCCGCGCGTCGTCGCCCAGTCGGCCCAGTTGCGCGAACCCCACCGAGTCGCTCGCTACCTCGAGGACCTATCGGGCAGTTACCACCGCTGGTATGACTCGTGTCGGGTGACCCCGAAGGGCGACGAACCAGTGGAATCGGTCCACCACTCCCGGTTAGTGGTGAACCAGGCCACCGGCCAGGTACTCGCAAACGGTTTGGGTCTGCTCGGGGTCTCTGCCCCCGAGCGGATGTAAGTTTCGCCGGTTTTCATCGCCCGGTATCCTGTGTGAAGGCTTCAGGGGCCAATCCGGGTCCGCTCGTCGAATCTCACGTCTAATCAGATGGTCGAAGGAGTGTGCAATGGCTTCCTCGACGCTTGCCCCTGCCTGGTTGCACGTTCCTTCTGACCTCAACGCCTTGGACTCGAGACTGTGGCCTCAGAGCACCCATCGACATGACCACGGAGAAGTGTCACTCGGAGGGGTGTCGGTCTCTCAACTGCTCGAACAGTTTGGTTCGCCGATCTATGTTGTCGATTTGGACACCCTGCGGCAGCGCGCCCAGATGGTGAGAGACTCCCTCAGTGGGGCTATCGCATCAGGGAATCGAAGCGTTCACGTCTACTACGCCACGAAGTCGCTTTTGACCTCTGACGTGGTGAGAGTTTTGGCCGAGGAAGGCCTGGGTTTTGACGCTTCCACTATGGGGGAGCTGGAGTGGGTTCTCTCCAGTGGCGTCGCCCCCTCCCGCATCGAATTTCAAGGCAACAACAAGTCGCTCGCTGAGATTCGCCGCGCCCTCGAGGTGGGGGTGGGTGCCGTCGTGGTCGATAGCGAATGGGAGGCACGCCGCCTCGCCGAGGTGAGCGCGGAACTGGGTCGAACCCAGCGGGTCATGATTCGGGTGAACTCGGGAGTCCACGCCGGAACGCACGAGTATTTGGCCACCGCAAGGGAAGATCAAAAGTTCGGCATCGCCCGAAGCGACCTCGCCTCGGTGGCGGAGATTATTGCCGCGGCTCCCCAGTTAGAGCTGGTGGGGCTTCACTCTCATATTGGATCCCAAATCGTGTCGCCCGATGGTTTCATCGAAGCGGCCCACCGCCTGCTAGCCGAATACGAGACGTTGCAGTCCGAGCACCCTCTCGACACACTCAATCTCGGAGGGGGTTTTGCGATTCCCTACACGCCCTCCGACCCCGATAGTAATCTCGACGAGATTGCCTCGGCGCTTGGGGCCACCCTGGACGAATGGGCACAGCGAGGCGTCGCGCCTTCGGTGATTTCGTTTGAACCTGGCCGAATCATTTCAGGCCCCGCCGGGGTTACCCTCTACACCGTGGGCACGACCAAGCAAGTGGTTGTGGGGGAGGGTGCCGAGGCCGACACCCGGTTGTATGTGAGCGTTGATGGCGGAATGAGTGACAACCTGCGCACCTCGCTCTATGGTGCCCGCTACACCGTGCGGCTGGCGAATAGAAGCTCGGATGCTGCTCCAGCACTCGTGCGCGTGGTTGGCAAACACTGTGAGAGTGGCGACATTGTGGTCTCCGATGATTACCTACCGGGAGACGTCACCCCCGGTGATGTGTTGATGGTCGCTCAGACGGGTGCGTATTGCCACTCGCTCTCAAGTAACTACAACGCCGTGGGTCGCCCAGCCGTGGTGTCCCTGCAGGGCGGCGAAGCGCGGGTGTCGCTGAAAGCGGAAACCATAGAAGACGTGTTGTCACGAGATGTTGGATTGGCCATGGGGCCTGGAGCACCGGGGAGGGTGTAGGTGCGCGAAAACTACAGAAACTTGAAAGTCGCCGTGTTGGGCGGCGGAACCGTGGGCTCAGAAGTGGCCCACCGCCTTCTGGTGAACCGCGAAGAACTGGGCCGCCGTATCGGCGCGGAGTTGGACTTGATTGGTGTCGCCGTGCGCGACGCCTCCAAGTCGCGCCGGACCTCCATTCCCAAGAACCTACTGACCACCGACGCCCGTTCGCTCGTGGTGTCTGCGGACATCGTGGTGGAGCTCATGGGCGGTATCGAACCCGCACGAGAGCTCATTTTGTTGGCGCTGGAATCCGGTGCCGACGTGATTACCGCCAACAAGGCCCTGCTCGCTGCACACGGACCTGAACTGTTTGATGCCGCCGCGAAGGTGGGCGCGCAACTGTATTACGAAGCTGCAGTCGCGGGCGCCATTCCGATTATTCGACCCTTGCGTGACTCGCTGGCTGGTGACGAGGTGCACCGCATCCTTGGCATCGTCAATGGCACCACC
This sequence comes from Pontimonas sp., assembly GCA_049416945.1. GTDB lineage: Bacteria > Actinomycetota > Actinomycetes > Actinomycetales > Microbacteriaceae > Pontimonas. The sequence goes on from JBMSHQ010000022.1 coordinate 3,808, forward strand.
AACTTCATCCTCGACTTGATGGACACCACCGGCGAGTCGATGGAACAGGCGCTCGCCACCGCGACGGAACTGGGATACGCCGAAGCGGACCCCACCGCCGACGTGGGCGGTTACGACGCCCAACAAAAGGCTGCCCTGCTCGCCCAACTCGCGTTCCATACCGCTATTCCGCTGGAAGAAGTCGGACGCGAGGGTATTACTGAAATCACCCTCGAGCAGGTGAATCAGGCGAAGCACGCCGGCTATGTCATCAAGCTGCTCGCCATTTGTGAGCGAATCGGGCTGCCCGAGGGCGGCTATGGGGTGTCGGTGAGGGTTCACCCGACCTTGGTGCCGCGCTCTCACCCGCTCGCCGCTGTTCACGGAGCAAACAACGCAGTGTTCGTCGAGGCCGAGGCGGCCGGTTCGCTCATGTTCTACGGCGCGGGTGCCGGGGGGCCCGAGACCGCATCGGCCGTGCTCGGTGACATCGTCTCGGCGGCTCGCCGCCACGTGGTGGGTGGTCCCGGTGTCGCCGAATCCACCCATGCCGACCTGCCGGTGGTCGACCCTGGTCTCGTGCCTACCCGCTACCAAATCTCGCTCAGCGTGACCGACCAGCCGGGGGTGCTCGCGAGCATCGCGTCGATTTTCTCCGACGCCGGAGTGAGCGTGGAAACACTCAGTCAGTCAACGCCGCACGACGCGGTGGGTGAGGCGCAGACCGCTACGCTGGTCATCCAGACGCATCAGGCCAGCGAGGCGGATCTGTCTCAGACAGTGCAGAAGTTAGCGTCGAGTCCGGTAGTGCACCAGGTGGCTGGTGTGGTGAGAGTCGAAGGGTAGTTCCAGGTGGCAAGTCAGTGGCGCGGAGTCATCCGGGAATACTTCGACCGGTTGGACGTGAGCGACAAAACCCCCATCATCACCCTGGGCGAGGGGGGTACCCCGCTAGTGCCTGCCCCCGCTCTCTCGCGCCGCACGGGTCTCGATGTGTATGTGAAGTTTGAGGGGATGAACCCCACCGGTTCGTTCAAAGACCGCGGAATGACGATGGCGATTTCCAAAGCCATTGAGCACGGTGCGAAAGCGGTCATCGCGGCGTCCACCGGAAACACGTCTGCTTCGGCCGCCGCCTATGCCGCGTGGGCTGGCATCACCTCTGCGGTGTTGGTACCAGACGGAAAAATCTCGATGGGCAAGCTCTCCCAAGCGGTTGCCCACAACGCCAAAATCATTCAAATTGAAGGCAACTTCGACGACTGCCTCGACATCGCCCGGGACCTCGCTGCCGACTACCCTGTGCACTTGGTGAACTCGGTCAACAACGACCGTATTGAAGGACAAAAAACGGCGTCTTACGAGGTCATCGAAGTCTTGGGTCGCGCCCCCGACTTCCACTTCCTCCCCGTCGGTAACGCCGGAAACTACACCGCCTACCACCGCGGCTACCGTGAAGAAGCCGACCGTGGTGTGATCGACCGCCTGCCCCGCATGTTCGGCTTCCAGGCCGCCGGTTCTGCTCCCATCGTCTTTGGCGAGAGGGTGACCCACCCTGAAACCATCGCGAGTGCGATTCGTATTGGCAACCCCGCCTCATGGGATCTCGCGCTCGCCGCACAGGCCGACTCCGATGGTTACTTCGGAGCAATCAGCGATGAGGGCATCCTCGCGGCTCACCGACTTCTGTCCCAAGAAGTAGGAATTTTTGTCGAGCCCGCGTCGGCAATCAGTGTTGCTGGTTTGTTGGAGCGCGCCGAAGCCGGAGCATTGCCCAAGGGTGCCACCGCCGTTCTCACGGTCACGGGCCACGGGTTGAAAGACCCCCAGTGGGCTCTCAAGGCAGAAGACGGTTCAGAAGTGTCTCCCGTCAAGGTCCCGGTCAATGTCGAGCGAGTGGCTGAGGTACTGGGCATGGTCAAGGAGTCGAAGTGAGTTCACACAGCCTCGTCGGACGCCGGGTCAAAGTCACGGTTCCCGCGACCACGGCCAACTTGGGACCGGGTTTCGACACCCTGGGTATGGCGCTCACGATTTATGACGAATTAGAGGTCGAAGCGACCTCCGGATCGGCCGTCAGTGTCGAGGTCCACGGCGTGGGTGAGGGCGAGGTTCCGACCGACGAGAGCAATCTGGTCGCTCGTTCCCTGATTTATGCTCTCGAACAGCTTGGCCAACCCGTCCCGGGACTGAAGCTCGTCGCCCACAACACCATTCCCCACGGCAGGGGGGTGGGCTCTTCGGGCGCGGCCATCGTCGCCGGTGTCATGGCGGCCAAAGGTCTCCTCGAGGGCATCGTCGAGGTGAGTGAAGAGGAACTGCTGCGGATTGCCACGGACTTGGAAGGCCACCCTGACAACATCGCCCCTTCACTTTTCGGCGGTCTGACGATTGCGTGGATGGCGGAGGGGCACCCCCGCTCGAAGAAGCTCGCGGTTCACCGCGGTGTCTCGCTCATGGTGGCCATCCCACACGAATCGACTATGTCGACACAGTTGGCGCGCTCGCTACAGCCCGAGACCGTTCCACACCAGGACGCCATCTTCAACCTCTCCCGCGCGTCCCTTTTGATTGCGGCGCTACTGGATAGCCCAGAGCTTCTCTTTGAAGCCACCGAAGACAAACTGCACCAGAACTACCGCGCCAGTGCCATGCAGGACACCGACGCACTCATCAAAGCCCTCCGGAAGAAGGGCTTGCCGGCTGTGGTGAGTGGGGCGGGACCCTCAGTGTTGGTGTTGTGTAACGACCCCGCTCAGCGACTGGAGGCAGCGGCCGTCGTCGAAGCCACCCAGAAGGGCAAGTGGGACTGTCGGATGCTCACCGTCGATGAGCGTGGTGCTACAGTAGAAGCACTTCCGGCGCTCGCCGACTAAACCCAGTTAGCACTCCGGAATTCTCACCGGCCACCGGGAAACGGCACTATCGCGTGCGAAACCTGCCCCACTCGGAATCGTCAGTCGACAACAGTAACGAGTCGAGGACACCCGGCCGGCACCGAGAACAACACAGACTCACTACCCACGTGAAGGAGAAACACACAGTGGAGAACGACATCAACGAATCAGAAGCTACGGCTGCTGAAGAAACACCCACACGTCGCCCGTCGCGACGCGCAAAAACGGACGCCGTCGTGAGCCCCGAGGCGACGCCGGTTGAAGAATCGACCGACGACAAACCCAAGCGCGCCCCGCGCACCCGTCGCCCGAGCGATGCTGAGAGCCCCGAGGCCGAGGCACCCGCCGAGTCGGATGCGCCGGCTGACGAGAACGGGTCTGATGACCAATCAGAAGCCGATGGCAACGGCCGGGGTCGCGGACGGGGACGCGGACGTGACCGTCGTCGTGGACGTCAGTCCGGTGACGACGTTGACCCCGAAATCAGTGACGACGATGTGTTGATTCCGATTGGTGGAATCCTCGACGTACTCGATAACTACGCCTTCGTGCGCACCACCGGCTACCTCCCTGGCCCGACCGACATCTATGTCTCACTCGGACAGGTGAAGAAATACAACCTGCGCAAGGGTGACGCCGTCATTGGTTCAATTCGTCAGCCACGTGAAGGTGAACTACAGGGGCGTCAGAAATACAACGCCCTGGTCTCCGTTGACACCATCAACGCTCAGAGCATCGAGGAAGCGCAAAAGCGCCCCGAGTTTGCTCAGATGACCGCCGTTCACCCCTCGAAGCGTCTTCCGGTTGCCGGTGGCTCGGGCGTGAAAGCCCTCGGCCTCGTGGACCTCTTTGCCCCGCTCGCCATGGGTCAGCGCGGAATTATCGTGGCCCCACCGAAGTCAGGAAAGTCCACCATGGTGCAGCGTCTCGCTGAGGCAGTCGCTGAAAACCACCCTGACGTTCACCTGATGGTGGTCCTGGTCGATGAAAACCCCGAGACGGTCACCGAGCTCCAGCGCAGTGTGAAAGGCGAGGTGATTGCCTCTACCTTCGATCGACCCGCCGATGACCACACCACCATCGCGGAGCTCGCAATTGAGCGCGCGAAGCGTCTGGTGGAACTGGGTCACGACGTAGTGGTCATCTTTGACTCGATTACGCGCCTGGCGCGTGCGTACCAGCTCACCGGAACCCACTCCCGTGGAAGCGGACAGGCCGATGCAGCGTGGCTCTACCCGACGAAGAAACTGGTGGGTTCGGGCCGTCAGGTCGAAGGCGGCGGGTCTCTCACCGTGTTGGGAACCCTGCTTGCCGACACTGGCCAGGCCATCGACGATTCCGTGGCTCACGAAGTGTCGCAGCTCGCCACGGTCGAGCTTCACCTGAGTGAAGAAGCATCCCGCGGTCGCCTGTTCCCGCCGATTGACGTGGTCCGCTCGGGAACCAGCCGTGACGAAGCGCTGCTGGGTGCGAAGAGTGCCACGGTGTTGGATGAGTTCCGACGCCAGGCACTCGGGGCCTCCGAAGTGGAAGTTCTGAACCACCTGATTGAGATTGCGAACAAGGCGTCCGACACCGACGCCATGGTCGAGGCCATCAAGCAGGGAAGCCCGGCGTTTAGCCGTCGCGGATAAGGTCCATGCTGGATTCGATCGACCAGTTGGTCGCCGAGCACGGCCAGTTGCAGCAGCAACTGGCCGATCCGGCTGTCCACCAAAATCCCGGGTTAGCGAAGAAACTCAACCGTCGCTACCTGGAGCTCGATCGAATCGTGGGCGCTCACCACAACCTCCAATCACTGATGGACGACTTGGAGGCCACAAAAGAGTTGGCCTCTGAAGATGCGTCGTTGGCCGACGAGATTCCCGCTCTGGAAGCGAACATTGAAGAAGCTCAGGCCACGCTTCGCGCTCTCCTCATCCCGCGCGACCCCGACGATGGGCGTGACGTCATCATGGAAATCAAGGGTGGCGAAGGTGGCGAGGAGTCGGCGCTCTTTGCCGCGGATTTGCTGCGGATGTATATCCACTACGCCGAATCGCGTGGGTGGAAGACGGAAATCCTCGATTCGACTGAGAGCGATCTTGGTGGCTACAAGAACGTCCAGGTGGCCATCAAGTCATCCTCGGCCGACCCCGACCAGGGCGTCTGGGCTCGGATGAAATACGAGGGCGGTGTTCACCGCGTGCAGCGGGTGCCCGCAACCGAATCGCAAGGCCGTATTCACACCTCCACTACGGGTGTGTTGGTCTTTCCTGAGGTCGACGAGCCAGAAGAAATCGACATCAATCAAAATGATCTGAAAATCGACGTCTATCGCTCGAGTGGTCCGGGTGGCCAGTCGGTGAACACTACCGACTCGGCAGTGCGCATCACCCACCTGCCCAGTGGAATCGTGGTGTCGATGCAGAACGAAAAGTCTCAGCTGCAAAACCGTGAGGCGGCGATGCGCGTGTTGCGCGCCCGACTGCTGGCAAAACAGCAGGAAGAACTGCAGGCCCAAGCCCAGGATGCGCGCAAGAGTCAGATTCGCGGAATGGATCGTTCCGAGCGCATTCGCACCTACAACTTCCCCGAAAACCGTATTGCCGATCACCGCACCGGTTTCAAGGCTTACAACCTTGACCAAGTAATGAATGGGGCACTCGACCCGATTATTGATTCGTGTGTGCAGGCCGACGAAGAGGCACAGCTGCAAGAGTTAGGCGAATAGCGTGACGCAGGGACTGCGTACCCTGCTCGACGAGGCGACTGCTCGTCTCGCGTCCGCGGGAGTGACCTCGCCTGAAGCAGACTCGTGGTTTCTCGCTTCGGCAGTTCTTGGCCGAGGGCGAGGAGAGCTCCAGGCAGCTCTGGTGATGGGTGACGTGGACCTGTCCGAAGGCGAATCGGCGTTGTTTGCTCAAATGCTTCGGCGTCGAGTGGAGCGAGAACCTCTGTGGCACATCACCGGAACAGCCCCTTTCCTCGATTGTGAACTCTCAGTCGGCAAGGGTGTTTTCGTGCCGCGACCCGAGACAGAGTTGGTCGCCATGACGGCAATTTCTGAGGCCCAACTGATGCACCCACCTTCGGGAGAGCTCAAAGTGGTTGACCTGTGTTCAGGCTCGGGTGCGCTCGCCATTGCGCTTTCTCGCGCCCTTCCCCACGCGCAGGTTATTGCCGTTGAACTCTCTCCTGATGCTGTGGGTTTCCTCGAGAACAACGTGTCGAAATGGTCTCCCGATCGAGTTGAAATTATTCGCGGCGACGTGTCGGTGATGCAAGACCACCCCTGGGCCGGGGTTGTGGATGTCATCGTGAGCAACCCGCCCTATTTGGTGCCGGGGGAAGAACTCGATCAAGAAACCAGAGATTACGACCCGCACCAGGCTCTTTTTGGCGGCGAGGACGGCCTCGACATCATCCGCCGTGTGATCGAGGTGTCAGCCGTGGTGTTGCGCCCCGGCGGTTCGATGGTGCTCGAGCACGGCATCAATCAGGGTGACGCGATTTCCGGGCTGTTGTCAGAGGCAGGGTTCGCGGGTGTGTCGACCGAAAAAGACCTTGTCGGTCGTGATCGGTTCACCCGAGCGACAAAGCGCTAAGACTTCGACTGTGCGAAGCGCTCCACCACGTCCAGTAGCTGGGTCGCGGGATAGTTCGGTGAGAACCATTCGCCCGTGATGCCGAGGGTCTCAGCACCTCGAACGTTTTCTGGCATGTCGTCGACAAAGAGGGTGTCCTCCGCTCGGTGGCCGAGGGCATCAAGGGCGTTTCGAAACACGTCCGGTTCGGGTTTGCGCGCTCGAAAATGGGCTGTGGCATAGAGGTGCTCGCCAAAAATGGGGACTAGCTCTGGCGCGATGGTCCGAAGGTGCTCTCCAATGAGCGCACCGTTGTTCGTGAGCACGGCGACGGAACCCAATTCGGCTGCCCTCGCGGCAACATCGATGATGTCGTGTCGAGGCGTCATCGCCAGCCTGCGGTGGTGGAGCCACTGATCGACGGTGAGGTCTGCCTCGAGAGCCTTGTTGACCCGCGTCAAATATTCCGACCCTGTGGGAGGGTCACCCTTTTCGGCTTTCCATTCGCCCTCGTCGTGCCACCAGCGCCGGCGGAGCTCGTGAAAATCCAGCCCGGTAAGGTCAGTGAGACCGTGCATTCGCACACGCCAGTGATAGTCGTATAGGACATTGTCCATATCGAAGAGGAAGAGCATCCCCTCCAGCCTAGGGCCCGCTTACTACACTGAAACTGATGGCCACCCTCTTCGATGTCCGCGACGAGCACTATGCGTTGGCGGGCCTCCACCAAGCGCACGCCGCGGTTTCTCGCGGCGAGGTGATTGTGGTTCCTACTGACACCGTCTACGGCGTGGGTGTCTGCCCGAAAGTAGCGGGCGCGGTCGACCGAGTGGTCGCGCTCAAGGGTCGCGGTCGCGACATGGCACCGCCCATTCTCGTGTCTCATCTCGAGCAGGCGGTGCCGTTTGTCGCTGAGGGTGTGCTCAACGACGCGGTGAACTCCCTGACCCAGCAGTTTTGGCCCGGAGCACTCACGATTGTTGTGCCGATTAATCCCGACCTCGGTCTTGACATTGGGCAGACTCCCGGCACGGTAGCGCTGCGTAGCCCCGACCACGCTGCGCTCTTGGAGCTACTTCGTATTCACGGTCCGCTCGCTGTGACGAGCGCCAACCGAACGGGTGAGCCTCCGTGCCGCAGCGTGTATGAAGCCATCAATGTGTTTGGCGATGGCGTAAGTGTTTACCTCAACGGTGGCGGTGATTCTCACACCGACCATCAACCCTCGACCATCGTTGATGCGACGGGTCTGTCTGGAGAGGCGATGGATCTTCGAATCATTCGCCAGGGGGCGGTTTCGGTGCAGCAATTGACCGATGCCGGGTTTAGCGTGGTGACACCGTGACCTTTTACGCCCTCGTTCTTATTGTCGCCGCCGTGGTGAGCTACCTCACCTCGGTGCTGTTGTGGCGAGTAGGGGGACGAATGATGTCACCCCGCGCGATTAGAAGTCGTGACGTCCACCAAACGCCGACGCCTCGACTCGGAGGACTGGCGTTATTCGTGGCGCTTCTTGCCGCTACCGCCGTGGCGAGCCAGGTGGGATGGTTTGACGAAGTATTTGCGAGCCCAAGAGATGTCTGGGCGTTGCTTGGTGCGGCCGCAATTGTCGTTGCCATTGGTTTTGTCGATGACCTCATCGAACTCGACTGGTTGACGAAGTTGGCCGGCCAGATTCTCGCTGCCGGTTTGGTGGCCTGGCAGGGAGTCCAGATTGTGTCGATTCCGATCGGAGGATTGACGCTCTTCTCGCCGACCCTCTCACTGGTGCTCACGGTGCTCGCCATCGTGCTGGTGATGAATGCGGTGAACTTTATCGATGGCCTCGATGGTCTCGTCGCCGGTGTGACGCTAATTGCGAGTGGGGTCTTCTTCATCTACGCCTTCCTCCTCGCCACCGGCGAGGCCGACACCCCCTACTTCAACTACGCCTCGCTGTTCACGGCGATTCTTCTGGGGGGAATGCTCGGTTTTGTTCCCTTGAACTGGCATCCGGCGAAGCTCTTTCTGGGCGACTCGGGCTCGCTGCTTGTGGGGCTCATTATGGCGACCACCGCCATTTCCGTCACCGGGCAAATCGACCCCGCCACGGTAAGCGCGTCACAGTTGCTCCCCGCTTTTATTCCGATGCTCTTGCCACTCGCGGTGTTGGTCGTGCCGTTGCTGGACTTCCTTCTCGCGGTGCTCAGGCGCCTTCGAGCAGGAATGAGCCCGTTTGAGGCCGATCGGCAGCACCTTCACCACCGACTTTTGGACATGGGACACACCCACCTTCAAGCGGTGCTGATTCTGTATGCCTGGACGGCGGTTCTCGCGGTAGGAACGCTGCTGTTCTTGTTTGTCGAGTGGTACTACGCCATTGGCATCATCGCTATCGGGCTCTTGGGATCTACCGTGATTACGCTGTCGCCTGACAACTTGGTGGCGGATGACCCGCTGGCAATCGATGATTCTGAGGGGAAGGTGCGGGCGTGAGCGTGCAGCAAGTCATTCGCCGAGCCCTGTTTTGGGGAGTAGTGTCCACCGCCATCGTCGTGATTGTGGCGAGCGTCGCCGGTGCTCTGGTCGCGGAACTCTCCGGCATGCTCGCAGCGCTCGTGGGCGGGGCAATCGGTTTTGTGCTGCTGGCCCTTACCCCCTTGAGCATCATGTGGGGCTTCAAAGCTGGTCGGGGCAGCGTGCTCGCCCCCGGGTTCTTTGCCGTGGTGTTAGGGGTGTGGATGGTGAAGTTCATCGCCTTCGTCGCCATCATCTTCTTGGTGGGGGATATTGCCGCACTCCACCGCGAGACTCTGTTTCTCACAATCGTCGCGTCGCTATTAGTGGCCCTGGTAAGCGACCTCGTGGTCGTGATTCGCTCACGCATGCCCTATGTGGACGTGGAGCTCCCTGGCCAGAGCTGAGCGCTAACCCCCGGTAAGCGGGTCGATTAGCTTGCCGATTAATGAGGGTTTGCCCGTTCGGGCCTCGATGCTATCTGCCAGCGCGGTGCCCCAAATTCCTGCTGTGGCACCGAGGTAGCGAAGGGGTTCTGGTTCCCACTGGGGCCACTTCTGAGACACCAGGGGCAACTCTCGGCGCGATGAGGGGGAGCCGGTCACGATGTCGGCGAGGGTAAAACCGGCGAGCTGCGATAGCGCGACGCCGTCGCCCACGTAACCTCCTGCTCTGCCCATACGGGTGGACTCATCGAAGTGGACTCTCGCGTGCCAGTCGCGGGGGATGCCCAGCGGACCACCCCAACGGTGGGTCACCGTGGCGGAGCGAACCTGGGGGAACAGGTCTTTCACGGTCTGTTCGAGTCGGTCAAACACTCGCTGGTTGCGGTCGTAACCCGGAGCGATGCGGCTGCCGAAGTGATACGGGGCTCCGCGTCCGCCGAACGCAATTCGGTTATCTGAAGTGCGCTGGCCATAAATAATCAGGCGACGGTAATCTGCGAACGTTTCACCGGGTGCCAGCCCGATGCTCTCAAATACCGAATCACTCAATGGTTCTGTGGCAATCATGAGTGAGTAGAGGGGAAGGGTCGCGCGGCGTGAACCGGGAAGTCGGCTTCGGTAGGCCTCAGTCGCCTCGATCACCGCGGTGGCGCGAACTGCACCCTCCGCGGTGTCCACTCTCCCCGGGCCAAGCGCGGTGACCGCGGTGCCCTCTCGAATCACGACGCCTCGATTTTCTAGCGCCCTGGCGAGACCGCGAACGAGCTTCGCTGGATGGATCCGCGCGCAATCCGGAGTCCAGGTGGCCCCAAGAACACCGGGGCTGTGGAGGGTGCCGTCTGGATCGCGCCATTCGAGGCGATCGATGCCGAGCTCATTGGTGTGCTGTATGTGCTCGCGGGCCCGCGCATATTCGATGTCGCTTCGAGCAAGGGTCGTGGATCCGGCCTTCACATATTCCGCGTCAATCCCTAGTGCTTTCGCCCAGATTCCCACCTGGTCCACCGCGTCGTGCATGGCTGTGCGCAAGGCAACGGCTTTGTCCCTGCCGTGTCGTGCAATGAGCTCGTGGGTTTCAGTGGGGAACAGCGCGCTCGCCCAACCACCGTTTCGGCCCGACGCACCAAAGCCTGCGATTTCTTTTTCCAGCACCAACACCGAGGTGGTGGGGTCGTTCTCGGTGATTCCCAGTGCCGTCCACAGTCCGGTGAACCCGGCTCCCACGATCACCACATCCCACTGCTTCTGACGGTCTACCGCCTGGAGCGAAGGACGGGGCACGAGTTCGTGCGACACCTGGTCGAGCCAGAGGGACAGGTGCGAATACGCGCTCACTTAGCGTGAGTTCAACTTCGCCATCATCGCGCTCGCTTCGGTGAGCACACGACGGAGGATGCCCTCGATTTCATCGAATTCTTTTTCCCCGATGGTGAGCGGGGGAGCCAACTGGATGACGGGGTCTCCTCGGTCATCGGCGCGGCAATAGAGCCCCGCGTCAAACAGCGCCTTGGAGAGGAACCCTCGCAGCAACACTTCCGACTCTTCGTCGTTGAAGGTTTCCTTCGTCTCCTTGTTCTTCACCAGCTCAATACCGAAGAAGTAGCCGGCGCCACGGACGTTACCCACGATGGGGAGGTCGAGCAGGCGCTCGAGTGCGGCGCGGAACTTCGGTGAGTTTTCTCGCACGTGTTCGTTGATTTTTTCCTCTTCGAAAATGTCGAGGTTCTCAAGCGCCACCGCGGCGGAAACGGGGTGACCGCCGAAGGTGTAGCCGTGGTAGAACGCGGTGGTTCCAGTCTTGAACGGCTCGTAGAGCTTTTCGCTCGCAATCATCGCGCCAATGGGGGAGTAACCACTGGTCATGCCTTTGGCGCAGGTGATGATGTCAGGAACATAGTCAAAGGCGTTGCAGGCAAACATTTCGCCGATGCGGCCGAAGGCGCAGATCACTTCGTCGGAGACCAACAGCACGTCGTACTTGTCGCAGATTTCCCGCACCCGCTGGAAGTAACCGGGAGGGGGCGGGAAGCAACCACCAGAGTTTTGGACGGGCTCGAGGAACACGGCGGCTACGGTCTCGGGGCCTTCGAACTGAATCATTTCTTCAATGCGGTTTGCCGCCCAGATACCGAATTCTTCTTCGGTTCCACCGGGAAAGCCCATTTCTTCCGCCCGGTAGTAGTTGGTGTTGGGAACGCGGAACCCACCGGGGGTGAGCGGTTCGTACATTTCTTTCATCGCAGGAATACCGGTAATCGCCAGTGCCCCCTGCGGGGTGCCGTGGTAGGCGACGAAGCGAGAAATCACCTTGTGTTTGGTGGGTCGACCCATCAGCTTCCAATACTGCTTGGCGAGCTTGAACGCGCTCTCCACCGCTTCGCCACCGCCGGTGGTGAAGAACACACGGTTCAGGTCCCCCGGGGCGTACTCGGCGAGACGGTCAGCGAGCTCTACTGCTTTGGGGTGGGCGTAGGACCACAGCGGGAAGAAGGCAAGCTCCTCCGCTTGTTTCTTCGCCACTTCGGCGAGGCGCTCACGGCCGTGCCCGACTTGGACCACAAAGAGACCGGAGAGACCGTCGATGTATTTGTTGCCCTTGTCGTCAAAAATGTGGTGGCCTTCGCCACGAACAATTACTGGCACACCCTTGCCATCTTCCATTCCGGATTGGCGGGTGAAGTGCATCCACAGGTGGTCTTTAGCCTTCTGCTGGATGGGGTCTATGGCGGGCTTCTTTGCCACGCGGGTCTTACGGGTGGGGGTCTTTGCTCCCACGAGTTTTTTCACGGTGTCAGTCAGTGTCGGTTTCATTACGGTGTCCCCCAGTTGTAGTGCTGTTTTCTCAGTTCTAGATAGGTAAATGTCTCTGTGGCGATCACGCCCGGGATGGTGCGAATCTGGCCAAAAAGTAGTTCGGTCATTTCTTCGTCATCTCTCGCGACCAT
>JBMSHQ010000023.1:0-16102 GCA_049416945.1 Pontimonas sp.
TCCCCACTCAGAAGATCTACAACCCGCACGGCCAAAACTACATTTCGGTCGACCGAGAATTGTTGCTGGCGTATAAGGAAAGCCCGCAGGGCCAGATTCTGCTGCCTGGTATCAACGAAGCGGGCGCTGTCGCGCAGCTTCTCGCAGCCGGAACAAGCTACGCCACCCACGGCCAGCCCCTGGTTCCGGTCTACGTGTTCTATTCGATGTTTGGCTTCCAGCGCACCGGAGACCAGTTCTGGGCGGCCGGTGACCAAATGGCTCGAGGCTTCATCATTGGTGCGACCGCCGGTCGCACTACCCTCACCGGTGAGGGTCTGCAGCACGGTGATGGCCACTCGCACATGATCTCGGCGACAAACCCCGCCGTGGTGTCCTATGACCCCGCCTACGGTTACGAAATCGCCCACATCGTCGAGTCGGGCTTGGAGCGGATGTATGGCGGGTCCCACCCTGACCCGAACGTGATGTACTACCTCACCGTCTACAACGAACCGATCGTGCAGCCGGCTGAGCCAGAGAACGTCGATGTCGAAGGCATCGTAAGGGGCATGTATCTGCTCGAGAAAGCGAAAGAAGAGCACAGCACTCACGCCCAGATTTTGGCGTCGGGTGTGGCCGTGCCCTGGGCCTACGAAGCCCAGGAACTACTCGAAAAAGACTGGTCAGTCTCCGCTGACATTTGGTCCGTGACGTCGTGGACGGAGCTGCGTCGCGACGGCATGCGCGCCGAAGAGCACAATTTCCTCTACCCCTCGCAAGAGCGCCAGGTTCCCTACGTCACCCAGCGACTCAGCGGAGTGAAGGGTCCCGTGCTGGGTGTGAGTGACTATAACCACCAGGTACCCGACCAGATTCGACCCTTCGTTCCCACCGACTTCGCCACCTTGGGTGCTGACGGGTTTGGCTTTAGCGACACGCGTCCAGCGGCCCGCCGCTTCTTCCACATCGACGGACCATCCATCGTGGTTCGGGTGTTGCAGCAGCTCGCAGCCCGCGGCGAACTCTCGCCCGAATTCGCCGCTCAGGCGATCGAGAAGTATCAGCTTCACGACGTGACCGCGGGAACCAGTGGAACCGCTGGCGGGGACGCCTAGGACCCCTCGCCTTGCCGGCTAAGAAGAAACAAGAACAGCTGGAGAAGCTGCGGGCGGTCTCCGGTGAGTTGGCCACGCAGACCCTGGCTCGACTCGAAGAGACCTTGCCGTGGTATCGCAAAATGCCCCCGTCAAGGCGCTCGGCCGTCGGGTTAGTGGCGCAGGCGGGTATTTCGTCTTTTATTCGCTGGTATGAAGACCCGAAGTCGAGCCCGTGGATTGCCCAAGACGTGTTCGATGCGGCGCCGAGAGAGCTTCTGCGCTCGGTGAGCCTGCAAGAAACGTTGCAGCTAATCAAAGTCACGGTGGAAGTCGTGGAAGACCACCTCAAAGACGACTCAGAGGAGCTGCGCGAGGGCATTCTGCTTTATTCCCGAGAGGTCGCCTTTGCGGCGGCTGACGTCTATGCCCGTGCGGCGGAGGCGCGGGGGCTATGGGACCAGCGTCTCGAAGCGCTCGTGGTGGACTCGATTCTCTCGGGCGAGTGGGATCAGGAGCTTCCGAGCCGCATCGCAGCCTTGGGCTGGGGTGGAAACGGTGACGTCAGTGTGGTGGTGGGTACTGCCCCGAGGCAGCCCGAGGTCGACCAGATTCGTCGCACCGCCCGCCACTTGAACTCCGATGTGTTAATCGGCGTGCAAGGACAGCGCATGGTGGTGGTCATCGGACACCGTCTGCCCGAGGAGGGTCAACCCCCCGTCCCGCCGACTCCCTTTAGCGACATCGTGAAAGCATTCGATGAATGGTTTGGCCCGGGACCCGTAGTGATTGGACCGGTAGTGCCGAGCGTGCTCGAGGCGGTCCACAGTGCTAAGGCAGCTCTCTCTGCTTTCTCGGTCTCAGGTGCGTTACGCCACTCCTCCCGCCCCTTCCACGCTGATGACGTGTTGCCAGAGCGCGCTATGGCAGGTGACCCGCTGGCGAAGGCCGCCCTCATTTCGCAGGTCTATGAGCCGCTACGAGACCACCCACTGGATCTACTGATGACGGTGTGGAGCTACTTCGAAACCGGGCACTCTCTTGAGCTCACGGCGAAAGAGCTCTTTATCCACCCCAACACCGTGCGCTATCGCCTGAAGAAAATCGCCGAATCCTTGGCCTATGACCCCTCAGAACCGCGCGATGCAATGATCATCCACTTGGCCATCATCCTCGGCAGAATCGCCGAAAAACCGGCGTCGCGAAAGCCCACCACCGCGGTTTAGTAGCTCAGCCACTAAGGTTTTTTGCTTTTGTGTGCCGTGGCTCACAATGTCTGTTGCTCGCGGGCTGACCACACTGGGGGGATGCGTGTCATCGTTGCGCCCGGACAGGGCTCTCAAAAACCCGGTTTTCTCACCCCCTGGCTCGATCGCCCCGGAGCGCGAGACACTCTCTCCCACTGGTCGGATCTCACTGAGGTCGACCTGATTAGCCACGGCACCGTCTCAGACGCTGACACCATCCGAGACACCAAAGTCGCACAACCCCTGATTGTCGCCGCCGGAATTCTCACCGGCCGGGCGCTGCAGGACAAACTCGGTGACGAGCCACTTCGCTACGCCGGACACTCGGTCGGAGAGTTTGCCGCGAGTGCTTTGGCTGGTGTGTTTTCTGACGATGATGCGATGCGGTTAGTGGCAGCCCGCGGTCGCGCCATGGCCGAGGCCGCAGCGAAGGTCGCCACCGGAATGTCGGCGGTGCTGGGCTTGGAGTACGACGTGTTGGCCCCGCAATTAGAGGCGCGCGGGTTGGTGCCAGCAAACGTCAACGGGGGCGGCCAAATCGTCGCCGCCGGTGAGCTCTCGGCCTTGGCCGAGCTCAAAGAGAACCCACCCGAGGGTGCCCGGGTGATTCCGCTTGATGTAGCGGGCGCGTTTCACACCCACTTCATGTCCTCGGCCGTCGATGCTCTGAGAGAGGTCGCTGAATCGGTCACCGCCCACGACCCGGTCGCGCCGCTCTATACCAACCGCGATGGTTCTGTGGTGGAGTCGGGTTCCCAGATGGTGGAGCTTCTGATTGGCCAGGTCGCATCACCCGTGCGTTGGGATTTGTGTATGGAATCGTTTGCCCGCGATGGAGTCACCTCATTGGTCGAATTAGCGCCGGCCGGCGCGCTGGTGGGGCTTGCCAAGCGGGCGCTGAAAGAGGTCGCTGCGTCAAAGCTAGACTTGCCCGAACAGTTGGATGAGCTGTAGGAAGCGACGCTAGTAACTGATGCCCACTCTGAACCAACCCACTGGTCCGGCCCACTCCCGCATTTACTCTCTGGGTGCTGCCCGCGGTGATGTCGTGGTTCCCAACGATGACCTTGTCGGGCCGATTGACTCGTCCGACGAGTGGATTCGCCAGCGCACGGGCATCATTGAGCGTCGCCGGGCCTCCGAGAAACTCGACGCGGTCGACCTCGCTGAGGCTGCCTCGAAGGAAGCCATCGAGAAAGCGGGGATCAAGCCCTCCGACATCGACGCCGTGATCGTGGCGACGATTTCTAACACGGTGCAGACGCCCTCTCTGGCGAGCCTGTTGTGTGACCGTATCGGCGCCACCCCAGCCCCCGCCTACGACGTGTCTGCTGCTTGCGCGGGCTACACCTACGGCATCGCCCAAGCCGACGCACTCATTCGCGGGGGTATAGCCAAATACGTGTTGGTGGTGGGTGCCGAAAAACTCAGTGACTTTGCCAAACCCACCGACCGCTCGATTTCGTTCTTACTCGGTGATGGCGCCGGTGCCGCGGTCGTCGGACCCTCTGATGAGCCTGGTATTGGCCCGACCGTGTGGGGCTCGGACGGCTCTAAGTGGGGCTCGGTGGGCATGGATCGCCCACTCAAAGAGGCTTTTGACGACCCGGAAGGTGAATTCCCCACCCTGCGCCAAGACGGTCAGACGGTGTTTCGCTGGGCCGTGTGGGAAATGGCGAAGGTCGCCAAGGAGGCCGTGGAAAAGTCGGGCCTTCAGCCCGAAGATCTCACGGCGTTCGTGCCCCACCAGGCGAATATGCGCATCATCGACGAATTCGCCAAACAACTGGGTCTTCCCGAGTCGGTTCTCGTCGCCCGCGATATTCAAACCACGGGCAACACCTCGGCGGCGTCCATTCCGCTCGCGATGCACCGACTCCTAGAAGAACACCCCGAAGCCTCCGGCGGCTACGCCCTAGAAATTGGTTTCGGAGCAGGTTTGGTCTTCGGCGCGCAAGTCGTCCGAATGCCCTAAACAGGCCGAAAAATTGGCCACAACCGTAGAATAAGCACTGGCTGTACCACCCCACACACACGAAAGAGGAACCTCATGGCCCACACTGCAGACGACGTACTCGCCGGCCTCGCCGAGCTCATTAACGACGAAACCGGCATCGCCGCAGACCAGGTCCAGATGGACAAGTCTTTCACCGACGACCTCGACATCGACTCGATTTCGATGATGACCATCGTGGTGAACGCTGAAGAGAAGTTCGACGTGAAGATCCCCGACGACGAGGTCAAGAACCTGATCACCGTCACGCACGCTGGCGACTTCATCACAACAACCAGTAGCCTTGTCTCGGGGGGGCGCTTGCCCCCACGAACAGTTTTGGGAGGCTGTTATGACCACTGTGGTCGTGACCGGTATTGGCGCTACGTCACCTATTGGTGGCACCGCTCGCGAGAGCTGGTCGGCTCTCCTCGCGGGTGAATCGGGCATTCGCTCACTCGAACAAGAGTGGGTGTCCCAATACGAGCTTCCCGTGACCTTTGCCGGTGAAGTGAAGGTCAAAGCAGCTGATGTGTTGGAGCGCGTCGAGGTCAAACGCCTCGACCCTTCCGCCCAGTTGGCACTGATTTCTGCCCGCGAGGCCTGGGCCGATAGTGGCCTTCAGGGTGTCGACCCAGAACGCATCCTCGTCGACTACGCCACGGGTATCGGCGGGCTGTGGACTCTGCTCGATGGCTGGGATGTGTTGAAAGAAAAAGGCCCCCGTCGAGTGTTGCCGATGACAATTCCGATGCTGATGCCAAACGCGGCTGCGGCCGCGGTCAGCATGGACTTGCAGGCCCGTGCTGGTGCCCGCACCGTGGTGTCCGCCTGTGCGTCGGGCACCGAGTCGATTGCCAATGCCTATGAGCACTTGCAGCTTGGTTTGGCCGATGTGGTCGTCGCGGGTGGCACCGAAGCGGTCATTCACCCTCTTCCTATCGCCGCCTTTGCCGCGATGCAGGCGCTGTCCAAGCGCAACGACGACCCTGCCCGCGCTTCGCGCCCCTACGACGTGGACCGCGATGGTTTCGTCCTGGGTGAAGGATCGGCGACGATCATCTTGGAAACCAAAGAACACGCCGAGGCTCGTGGGGCCCGCATCTACGCCGAGCTCGCCGGTGGCGCGGTCACCTCAGACAGCTATCACATCACCGCCCCTGACCCCGAAGGCCTGGGGGCATCCCGCGCCGTCGTCTCCGCGCTCAAGCAAGCGGGCGCGCACCCCGACGAGGTCGCCCACATCAACGCCCACGCGACGTCCACCCCGGTCGGCGACGTAGCTGAATACGCAGCGCTGAAGAGCGTTTTTGGCGATCGAGTTCACGAGATCCCGGTTTCTGCAACAAAGTCATCGACGGGCCACCTTTTGGGTGGAACGGGTGCGTTGGAAGCAGTGTTCACGATCTTGGCTCTGCACGAGCGCACCGCTCCCCCGACAATCAACTTGGACAACCAGGACCCGGCGATTCCGCTGAACGTAGTCACGAAGCCCACGCCACTGCCCGAGGGTAACCTGCTGGCTATTTCGAACTCCTTTGGCTTCGGCGGACACAACGCCGTGGTCGCGTTCCGCAGCGTCTAACTAGCCCACGCGGTGTAGCCAGACCACGCGTTCGTGGTCGCCCGCGTGACGGAAGGGTTCAAGCTCCTCATCCCACGCACTGCCCAGGGCTAAGCGCAACTCACGCTGCACTTCCTCAAAGTCACCCTCAGCAATTTCCAGGGCGTAGTGCAGGCGTTCTTCTGACACCACGAGGTTCCCCGCTGCATCCGTCGCGGCGGAGAACACACCCAAGTCGGGGGTGTGCATAAAGCGCATGCCATCGACACCTGGGGCGGGGTCTTCGGTGGCTTCGAATCGCAAGTGTTCCCAGCCGCGGAGCGCGCTGGTGAGCTTTGCCCCGGTGCCCAGCGGCCCGTGCCAGGTGTATTCGGCGCGCAGGGTGCCGCGCAGGACGGGCTGTTCGCTCCACTCCAGAGTGATCGGGGTGCCCAGCGCAGTACCGAGCGCCCACTCGACGTGGGGTGCCAATGCTTTGGGCGCAGAGTGCACAAAAAGCACACCGGATGTCATCGGTGTTGCCATCGTCGCCTCCTTTTTCGTTGGTACGACTTCCCCATCGACCACGAAAAAGCGGGAGGCTATGTGCAGTTAGTACTAAAAGTGTGACAGAAAAGCCCGATAAATCACAACTCTGTGATTTAGGGCCTGGTGGGGTGTGTCGGGCTATTCGGGGTGAAGTAGCCCGTTTTTCGCCATCACCTGCTTCTCCCCCGCCTCGATCGCAAACGGCAGTCGGTTATTGGCTGGGGGTAGCGGGCAGTTGTATTGGTAGCTAAACGCACAGGGCGGCAACACCGCATAGTTGAAGTCGAGGGTGATGGTGCCATCGGGGTTGGGGGCGCAGAAAAGAAACCGTCCCACGCTGTAGGTGTCGACCCCGCTCGTCGCATCGGCAAAGACGAGTTGCAGCGCTTTTCCGGCCTTGAAGGCACTGAGTCGATACGTCTCACCGCCGTATTCCAAGACGATGGTGCCGGGGACGACTTCATCTCGCGCTTCTCCGTCGTCTTTCAAGTGTTCAAACCCCACCAGAGAACCGCCGGGGATTTCCTCCCAGCCCGCGACAAACACCATCTCGGGGTTGTAGGGGTAGGCATCGACGTGGGAGAAGTTCTGGTTATCATCCGAGTTCTGGTCGAATACGCGCAGCGCATAGCCTTCCGCGCCCACAATCACCGTGCCGGTGGAGGTCTCAGAAAACACGATCGACGAGGGGCTCTCGTCGTCTTTCCCCCGAGCAATGGCTTCGCCATCGACGACGACACCGTCGACGATGATGCCCTCTTCTGCGCTGGCAGATACCAGGAGACCCGATCCGCCGTCAGGGCGGGGGGACCACGTGCCCTTCGCTGCCCACACCGTGGTCGGTTCAGTCACCCACTGGGTGTTGACCAGGGAGAGAAACCCTTGGGGGCTCTTCGCCGCTTCTTCGCGTCGTGAACGAAACGTCGCTAGGCGCTCTGCGGCTTCAGCACTCACCCGTTGTCTCCTTGTCATTGACAGTGGGTTTTAGCGTAGGCGAGGGCGTGTGCCCCCGAGGGAGCACACGCGGACTCGTTTGCTAGTTCTGCGGGAAACCGAGGTTCAACCCGCCGTGGCTCGGGTCGAGCCAGCGGGAGGTGACCACTTTTTGGCGGGTGAAGAAGCGGAAGCCTTCTTCACCGTGAGCACGAGAGTCGCCAAAGAGCGAGTGCTTCCAGCCACCAAAGGAGTAATACGCCATCGGCACAGGAATCGGCACGTTCACACCGACCATTCCGACCTGGATGTCGTTCACGAACTTGCGAGCAGCACCACCGTCGTTGGTGAAAATGGCAGTGCCGTTTCCAAAGGCGCCGTTGTTGATGAGCTCGAGACCCTCTTCGTAGGTTTTTACTCGCACAACAGAGAGCACGGGTCCGAAGATTTCTTCTCGGTAGACCGCGGAAGTAGTGGGCACGTGATCAATCAGGGTGGGCCCGAGCCAAAAGCCGTTTTCGTCGCCATCGGGGTTTACCCCGCGGCCATCGACGACGACGGTCGCGCCATCCTGGGTGGCGATGTCGATGTAAGACGCCACCTTGTCGCGGTGTGCTTCGGTGACGAGGGGTCCCATGTCGCAGCTGCGACGACCATCGCCGACCTTGATTGCCGACATTTTCTTCTTCACGGCTTCAACCAGCTGATCGCCAATCGGGTCAACGGCGACCACCACCGAAATCGCCATGCAGCGCTCTCCGGCAGAACCAAAGCCGGCGTTGACCGCGGAGTCGGCGACCAAGTCCAAGTCGGCATCGGGCAATACCAGCATGTGGTTCTTCGCGCCACCGAGTGCTTGCACCCGCTTTCCGGCTTTCGCGCCAGTTTCATAGACGTAGCGGGCGATCGGGGTGGAGCCCACAAACGACATCGACTGCACGTCGGGGTGTTCTAACAGGGCATCGACAGACACCTTGTCGCCGTGGACGACGTTGAAGACACCGTCGGGAAGCCCCGCTTCGCTCCACAGCTTCGCAATCCACATCGAGGCGGAGGGGTCTTTTTCACTGGGCTTTAACACCACCGTGTTTCCCGCGGCAATAGCAACGGGGAAAAACCACATCGGCACCATCGCCGGGAAGTTGAAGGGGCTAATGATGCCCACCACACCCAGCGGCTGCTTCAGCGAATACACGTCGACATCAGTCGAGGCATTGAGAGAAAACTCGCCTTTGAGAAGGTGGGGCAGGCCACAGGCAAACTCGACGACTTCTTGGCCGCGGGTGATTTCCCCCATGGCGTCTGAGAGCACCTTGCCGTGCTCTTCGGTGATGATCGCAGCAAGCTCCGACTTCTTTGCTTCCAGAAGCTCGCGGAATTTGAACACAATTTGCACGCGCTTGGTCATCGAGGTGGCAGCCCACTCGGGGAACGCCTTTTTGGCCGCTGCAACAGCGTGATCGACGTCACCGGTGGTGGCGAGGCGCACCTGCTTGGTGGCAACCCCAAGCGCGGGGTCGAAGACATCACCGAAACGGTCAGATTCGCCGACAAATTCTTTTCCGGCGACGAAGTGGTTGATGGTGGGCTGGCTCATGAGCTATCACGATTCCTTTCGAAGACCCCGCTATCGCCAGTGAAAAGCGAGGCAGAAGATGCTCTCTGAGAGTAGCTCAGATGGGCAGGGAATCTCTGCCGTAGGTGACCCACTCCCCCGTTTTTTCACCCTCACGATACGACCCCGTGCGCATCAGCGACCCGTCGCGTCGCCACCAGCTCCACTTCCCATGCATCTGGCCGTTTCGATACTTGCCCCGCTGCTTTGGATGGCCATTGTCATAGAACTCGAGGAAGGTGCCGTCTTTCTTGGGGTAGCGCGAATTCAGCGACGCAATCGTGGCACTCACGAACTTTTTCACCAGGCTCCTCGGCAGCGCGGATTCCCTCTCAAACTGAACGGTCCCTTTGCTCAGGGAGTAACCAACGAGGGCAGAACCGACTCGAGAGATAGCGTCGGGGCCAGGAAAAATTGAATTGTGAGAGGCAAAGCCACCCACAGAAATCAGATGAGAGCCGCCCACTCGAATGGTGGGTAATCCGTAGGTGATTACCACCTCGCCGCCGGGCAACAACTCCAGAAAGGCGCTGAAGGTGGTGGTGAGGGCTGTGCGCTGGGGCTGCGGGAACTGGGTGAAGTATTTCTCGACGTTGCTCGTCACAGGCCTACATTAGGCCGTTATGACGAAGTCAGTGAGTTCAGCACGTGTCTTCTCGTCCAACATGACTTCCATGGATGTTCCGCGTTCGTCATAGCTCGTGTCGAGAACATCGCCGTGATCGTGCACCATGGCGACCAGGTCGCCCCGGTCATAGGGAATGAGCAGGTGGGTGTGAATCGTGGGTCGGGGCAACACTTCAGCGATTCGGGTCATCAGCCGGTCGATGCCTTCACCGGTCTTAGCCGAGACAAACACGGACCCGGGCTGCGTGCCGCGAAGCTCCATCTCCCGCTCGGAGTCGATGAGGTCGGACTTGTTGAAGACGATGATTTCGGGGATACCATCTCCCCCGACTTCGCGGATGACTTCCCGCACGGTGTGGATCTGCCCGGCGGGGTCGGGGTGTGACCCGTCGACGACGTGAACAATTACGTCGGCGTCGGCCACCTCTTCCAAGGTTGAGCGAAAGGCTTCGACGAGTTGGTGGGGCAAGTTCCGCACAAACCCGACCGTGTCGACCAGAGTGAAGGGCCTTCCATCAGGGGTGGCCGCTTTTCGCACGGTCGCATCCAAGGTGGCAAAGAGGGCGTCTTCGACCAACAAACCCGCCCCGGTGAGTCGGTTCATCAGCGAGGATTTGCCGGCGTTGGTATACCCCGCAATCGC
Source organism: Pontimonas sp. (assembly GCA_049416945.1). Lineage (GTDB taxonomy): Bacteria > Actinomycetota > Actinomycetes > Actinomycetales > Microbacteriaceae > Pontimonas. The sequence continues at coordinate 10,227 of JBMSHQ010000023.1, forward strand.
GACCGAGGCAATACCGGTGCGCTCACGATTGGCCCGTTTGCTTTGCCGAGCCGGAGCGAACCCCGCAATTTGTTTGCGCAGCCGCGCCATACGCGTGTTGATGCGGCGGCGATCGAGCTCAATCTTGGTTTCACCGGGACCCCTCGAGCCCATACCGGCGCCCGCGCCACCCACCTGACCACCGGCCTGGCGCGACATCGACTCACCCCACCCACGAAGACGTGGAAGTAAGTACTGCAACTGCGCCAACTCCACTTGGGCTTTACCCTCGCGGGTTTTCGCGTGCTGGCTAAAAATGTCCAAGATGACGGCGGTGCGATCAATCACCTTCACTTTGACGACGTCTTCTAGCGCCCTCCGCTGGCTGGGAGCGAGTTCGGTGTCGGCAACGACCGTGTCAGCACCAAGTTCTTTGACTAAGTCCGCCAGTTCATGGGCTTTTCCCTTACCGAAGTAAGTCGAGGCGTCAGGGTGATCACGCTGTTGTAACAGCCCATCTAACACCGCAGCCCCCGCGGTCTCACACAGCAGTGCTAACTCACGCAGAGAGTTTTCTGCCTCTACTGTCTGGCCGTGGGGGTAGACGCCGATCAACACCACGTTTTCTAGTCGAAGCTGGCGGTATTCGACCTCGGTGATGTCTTCGAGTTCGGTGGAGAGCCCCTGGACCCTGCGGAGTGCATAGCGCTCTTCTAGGTCGAGCTCTCCCAGTGTGGGTTCCTCCGTGCCCACATCGCGTATGACAGTGGCGCGCGCCTCACTGGGGGCGCGAGAGAGAATCCGGTCGATCGGATCTGGCGCAGGGGTGGTCGCCTGATCGGTGTCGTCTGCGCCGTATGCCATATCCCCTGAAGGCTACAACCGAGGACAACCTCGTTGGGGTGTGTTCGCCTCAGGCGTGGATAGCTATCTCCTCGCTGATCGCGCCCTCATAGCAATCAGCACCACGGTCAGTAACACGAGGGCAAGTGCGGAGAGGGCGACCAGCGCCAGTGTGGTGCCAACCAGACCGTTCGCCTCCTCGGCTACCACTGGGGTACGAACATCGGGGGTCGGCTCCGTGTCTGGTTCGTCGACGATTTCTGGTCCCGGCTCAGAGACTGTTGGCGACTGCTCTGGCTCCGCTTCGACTTCCGGCAGGGTCTTGGTAGGGGGCTTGTAGACCGGAGGTGGTGCTGTAGGTGATTCCTCAACGACCTCCTCGTCGTCACGGTCTGAATCCGAATCATTCGACGGCGAGGGTTCCGGGTCAGTAGGCCGCTCGCTATCAAGCAGGGTGGCAATGGCAAGGTTCTCGGCAGTTTTTCCTGCTGCTAACCCCGTGATCGGAGCGATGGAGGTTGTGGTGCCACCGCTGGCCGGGTCAAGTGAATACAGAGTGGAGACTTTCGTGCCCGCGTCATAAGCGAGCAGATAGAGCACCCCGTCGGCGGTCGAATCAGCGGCGACGATATCGCCGCTGGTGACAACACCGCTGGCTGCTCGATCCTGCGTCAACACTCCCGTTGACGGATCGAGGGTGTAAAGGGTGTCGGTGGAGCCGGGAACAAAGGCATAAACGGTGTCGTCGACGTGGGCGAGTGCCGTCACCCGGGTGTTGGTGGAACTGAGTGACGTGAGCTGGGTGCCGCTCAAGACTCCTGTCGATAGGTCCACTTGAGAGATGGCGTAGCCCGCGCCCATCGGCTGAATATGCGAAAGGTAAGTCACTCCGTCGTCAAGGCGAACAATTCCGTCCACCCCCGCCCCGCTCATGAACCCGTAGTCATCTTCAATAAAGGCGGTGGTGCCATCCGAGGTGTCGATCGAGCTCAGAGACGCGTCACCAAGGGTTCCCAGATACGCCGCATCGCTCGTGGGATCTGCTTCGAGGGCAGTAAAACTCGCCGTCGGTGAATCTCCACTCAACGTGGCACCCGCCGTGGCAACGCCAGTGCTGAGGTTCAGCGAATAGATGACGCTGTCTGAACCCACAATGAGGGCGGAGTCGTCCTCGAGAGAAAAACCAGACGCGAACGCGAGGGTTGACGTGGTGAGTGTGGCAGTGGCGATGAGGCTGAAAAAGGTAAGGCTCGCCCCGGCCCTTCCCCCGAAGAGCCCTCTGTCACCAGTTCTGCGGAATGATTCCGCCATTGGAACCATAATTTTTTTATAACCCGAAATCGCACAAAAATTAACCACCAGTTATCAAAATGTAATTTTTCCTCATCTCACGAGGGCTCTCATAACGATGCAAAACAGAACGTGTATTCGGCCCGATTTCCCCGAAATAGCGGGGCTTGGGCAGATGTTCTTGCGCGCGGAGAAAAGAAAAAACTACGCTGTGGAAAACTTTTTATCCGGTGTCAGGGTTTTCGGCACCATAGTTCGCAGAAGGAGGTTCGCCCCATGAGAATCGCTCAATACGAACAATACGGACCAGCAGATGTTATTCAGATTGTCGACAAGGACGTCCCCGTTGTCGTAGGTGACAACGACGTATGCGTCGACGTGATCGCCGTGGGGATCAACCCGGCCGATACCAAAATGCGAAGAGGCCGCCTTCCGATTCAGTCCTTTCCCGCTGGTATCGGCCGGGAGTTCGCCGGGGTCGTCTCTGACCTCGGCAAGAACGTCGACCACCTGGTCATCGGGCAAGCCGTCATCGGAACCGGTGAGGGTGTCCTGCGTGACCAGGTGGTCGTGGACAAAGACTCGGTGATGGCGATGCCAGAAGGCATCACCTGGGATCAGGCCGCGGTGTTACCGGTGGCCGCTCAAACCGCATGGAAAGCGGTGGAGAGCCAGGACGTCCAACCCGGTGAGGTCTGCGTGGTCTCCGCCGCCGTGGGCGGGGTGGGGCTGGTTATTTGCCAGCTGCTCGTCGCTAAAGGCGCGACGGTAATCGGCTCGGCCAGTGAGTGGAATCACGAATACCTCGAAGAAGCCCTCGGAGTCATCCCCATCACCTATGGCGAGGGGTTTGCCAAGAGGCTCGAAGAAGCCACCCCGCAGGGTATTCACCACGTATTTGACCAATCAGGCTCCGAGATGATCGAAGCGGCGCTGGAGCTCGGTGTCCCCCGCGAATACATCAACTCGGTCTCCGGCATGGGCCCTCACTACGGCGTTCCCACGGTGGGTCGGGTGGGGCTTGACCCCGACTCCATCAATGCGTTGGCAAAGATGCTCGCCGAGGGTGACCTCACGATTCCGATCAGGGTCTTTCCCATGGATGAAGCGAGAAAAGGCTTCATCCACATGGAGGAAGTCCACGACAAGGGCAAGGTGGTCATCCGCCTCGACTCCGACCCGGAAGACGAGATGCGAGCGATTCGTGAAGCGCTGGGCGGCGACTAAGCGCCTGTCGATTCGCTATTCCTCTCGAGCTTCAAGGTGTTTTTGGGTCGATTCTGCAGGCGTCTATCAGCAAGAAATTCTTAGACTGAAAGCGCGTCACCACAGCAAATCGCTGGATTCTGACGCCTAAAGGAGAACACCTTCGTGGACGTCACCCTGGTGACCTGGTCGGTCATCATCGGCATCATTCTCGCCCTTCTAGTCTTAGACCTCCTCACCTTTAGCCGCAAACCCCACGAGGTGGGGTTCAAAGAGGCCGCCTGGTGGTCGGTGTTTTACATCGCGGTGGCAATCGCCTTTGGTGTGTGGGTGTGGTTTGAGGCAGGTGATGTCTATGGCACCGAGTATTTCGCGGCGTATTTGGTCGAAAAGTCGCTCTCCATCGACAACGTGTTTGTTTTCGCCATCATCCTGACCCAGTTCGCGGTGCCGAGCATTTACCAGCAGCGCATGCTGCTGATTGGCGTGATTTTGGCGCTCATTTTCCGCGCCATCTTCATCGCCATTGGAGCGGCGGCGCTGGCCTACTTCGCATTTACCTTCGTGATCTTTGGGGCCATCTTGATCTGGACCGGTTTTGGCCTGATGCGGCACTGGAACGAAGACCCCGACCCCTCTGACAACTTCGTGGTGAAGCTCGTGAAGAGGCGTATGCCCTACACCGACACCTACCACGGCACGAAACTCTTCGTTCAGGAGGGCGGCAAGCGCATTGTGACCCCGATGTTTATCGTGATGATCGCGATCGCCTCCACCGACCTGCTCTTCGCGCTCGATTCGATTCCCGCGACCTTTGGGGTCACCCAAGAACCGTTCTTGGTCTTTAGCGCTAACGCCTTTGCCCTCCTGGGCCTTCGCGCCCTCTACTTCTTGGTGAAGGGCCTGTTGGACAAGCTCATTTACCTCTCGCTAGGCCTGGCTTTCATCCTGGTCTTCATCGGGGTGAAGCTCATGCTGCTCTTTGCCCACGAAGTGTGGTCTGAGGTGCCGAAGATTGAGACGGGGTTGAGTCTGATTGTGATCGTAAGCATCCTCGCGATCGCTGTCGTGGCGAGCCTGATCAAGTCCGCGAAGGACCCCTCGGCCGTGGCCCACGCGGGGCGTGTGACTGCCCAGAAGAAGGACGAGAAGACCTCCTAGAGGTTTTCCACAGTTCACAATGTGTGGCCCCAGTAGGGCACCGGGCGGGTTAATCTCCTGCCATGTCAGTCAGCCGAACTCATAAGGACACAAGAGTGCTTGCACAATGCATGCACTGTTTTTACGATGGGTCTATGCCAAACATCACGATCAGAAATGTCGACCCCAACTTGCACGACGCTCTCAAGCGCAAAGCGAACGTCCAAGGCATTTCGCTCCAAGAGTTTCTGACGAATGCGCTCTCCCACATCGCCGAGAAGCGCACGAATGCCGAAATCATCAGAGAGCACCGTGAACGGATGAAGAATGAACCGGGAGCGTGGGCAACCCGTGAAGAAGTGATGGAGGCCGTGGCTCAAGCCAAAGAGGAGAGGGATAACCGGTGGAAGAACTGGTAATCGACGCCTCTGCCCTCGTCGATGCCCTGACCGACAACAGCGAGTAAGCCCTCCAATTGGCGGAATGAATCTCTGACGCCAACCTGCACGCCCCCGACCATCTTTTTGTCGAATCTGCTCACGCCATAAAGAATCTCTCTGTCAGGCTCCCCGCAGAATCCACGCAACAAGCATTCGACCAGTTACGGGAAATCGAGGTTGACACGCTGCCGTTTACGGCCTTTGCCGAGCTTGCCTGGCGGCACCGACATAATCTCTCCCTCTATGACGCGGGCTACCTTGCCGTTGCTATGATGACCGGATTTCCACTGGTTACCTCCGACCGCCGGCTCGCGTCGGTGGCCAAGAACTATGTCGACGTCATCGAGCCGCCCCAGGCCAAGGCCGAGAGGCCCTGACCTCTCCGATTGGGCAAGATTCACGCATTCACATGGGCTATCGGTAAGCTAGGGCCCACTGCGGAAGCCTCCCTGAACTCGAAATATCACCCCACGAGAGGGAGTTGTGAGCGTCGCACCAGCGGATTTCCCCGTTTCTTTTGAGGTGTATCCCCCACGCCGTCCCGAGCTGATGGGTGCCCTCTTAGAGGCCATCAATCGCCTCTCCGATGCCCACCCCGACTTCATCTCGGTGACCTTTGGTGCGGGTGGCTCCACCACGCGGGATTCTCTCGCCGTGCTGGACTACATCGAATCGAAAACTCACACCACCGCCTTAGCCCACTTGACCTGCGTGGGAAACACCAGCGCAGAAGCACGTGAGCTGATCACCTCGTTCCTCGACGCCGGCATTCGCCACTTCCTGGCGTTGCGCGGTGACCTCCCCGAGGATCACTCGCGGGACGTCACGGATATGCCCCACGCCGTGGATTTGGTGCGCCTGCTTCAAGGAATGGCTAGTGAGGGGGCTGCAGTGGAACAAATTGCCGTCGCAGCATTTCCAAACAGCCACCCCGAATCCCCCTCCCGTGAGGCCGATATTGAGGTGTTGCGGCACAAG
>JBMSHQ010000024.1:0-15422 GCA_049416945.1 Pontimonas sp.
CCTCTGCAACCGGGTTTCTGGAAAACAGACGGGGAAGGAACTGGCGGAAGGCATGAAACTGCGATTGTTGCGTGTCAACGGCCATCCCACACCCCCTCGGCTGTGGACTCCAGTGTACGAGGCTCAACCCCGTACCCGCCCCTTCCAGGGTGGTTTAGCGCTGAGCCGTTAGCGGACAGCGCCCGAAGCGGGACGTTGAACCTTCTCGCGCCGCCGGCCCTGCTTTTTCGCTTCCGGTTCATTTTCACGCAGATGCACATACATCGGTGCCGCAATGAAGATAGTCGAGTACGTTCCCGCGATAATTCCGATGAACAGGGCGAGAGCGATGTCGCGCAGTGTTCCCGCACCGAGCAGGACCGAACCGATGAAAAGAATGGCCGCCACCGGAAGCACCGCTACCACCGACGTATTGATCGAGCGAACCAGAGTCTGGTTCACCGCCAGGTTGACCGACTCGGCGAACGTGCGAGCAGATTCTTCACCGTCTTCCGAGGTGTTTTCTCGCACCTTGTCGAATACGACGACAGTGTCGTAGAGCGAGTAGCCCAAGATCGTGAGGAACCCGATTACCGCAGCCGGCGTGATTTCAAACCCCAATACGCCATAGACACCGGCCGTAATGGCGAGGTCGTGGATAAGCGCGGTCATCGCTGCCAGCGACATCTTCCATGTCCGGAAATACGCCGCCATCACCAAACTGACGAGAACTAGGAAGACCGCAAGCGCTCTGAGCGCCTGGACGGTGATGTCTTGGCCCCAAGTGGCACCGATGAAGGAGGAGGTCACTTCGCTTACCGGCACGTCATAGGCATCGGCGAGCTCGGTTCGAATGAGTTCAGTTTCCTCTGTAGTGAGCTGCTCGGTCTGCACTCGAACCGAATCACCGCCCACAATCGAGACGCGAGGGTTCGACGCAGCACCCACAACGGAATTGACCGTGTCGGTTGCGACCTGCTCTTCCACTACCGCCGGGTTAGACACCCGGAATTCCGATCCTCCACGGAATTCAATTCCGAAAACAAATCCCCCGCGCAGAGTCGTGATCACGATGGCACCCAGCACCAGGGCGGCGCCCACGAGGTACCACAGCATGCGACGACCGACGAAGTCGAAAGACCGCGCCCCGGTGTAGAGGTCGTTTCCAAATCGAGTCAGCATGGACATTATTTGCCTCCTCCGCTGGTCACACCGGCATCTTCTTGCGCTTTACGCTCAGCGATCGACTGCCGCTTCTTCGCCTCACGGCTGCTCTTTGACTTAGCCACCTGGCTCACTTCAGAGGAGTCACGGAATTTCGCCCTGCCTCGATACACCGCGCCGAGTGCCTTGGGGTCTAGCCCTGAGAGCGGATGTCCGCTGGCGAAGAATCGGGTGCGACCGAGTAGCTGAATGAGCGGGTGCGTGAACAACGCCACAATAATCAGGTCGACCACCGTAGTGACTCCCAAGGTGAACGCGAAACCACGCACATTGCCCACCGCGAGAACGTAGAGCACCACTGCGGCGATAAAGCTCACCGCATCCGAAGCAAGAATCGTGCGGAAGGCACGCTTCCACGCGGCCTGAATCGAAGATTCCAGGGTCCGGCCATCTCGCAACTCATCGCGTATGCGTTCGAAGAACACGATGAACGAGTCTGCGGTAATACCGATGGCCACAATGAGACCCGCCACACCAGCCAACGACAGGCGGTAACCCTGGGCGTTGGAGAGGTAAGTAATAACGAAGTATGACAACACGAATGCGACCGTCAATGAGAACACCGTCACGAGGCCGAGCAGACGGTATTGGACGAGGGAGTACACCACCACCAAAATCAGACCAATCAAACCGGCGATGAGCCCGCTTTGAAGTTGCGAGAGACCCAAGGTCGCTGTGATGGTCTCCGATGATTGCACCTGGAAACCGATGGGAAGGGCACCAAATTTGAGCTGGTCAGCCAAGACTTGAGCGGACTGCTGGGTAAAGGACCCGCTAATCTGCGGTCGACCATCAGTAATCGCAGCGAGAGTCCGCGGAGCGGAAATCACCCGTCCGTCGAGAACAATGGCGAATTGGTTCTGGACTCCGGGTAGGGCGATAAGGCGCTCGGTGACAGAACGGAACTGCTCAGTTCCCGTGGGGTCGAACTCGATGAACACACCCCACTCGTTGGTGGACACTCCGGTCGGGCCAGGAATCAAACCAGCGACAGCGTCCGAAATCGACTCCCCGCCAACCTCAACGGGTCCCAAGATGTATTTGAAGGTGCCGTCACTACTACAGGTCACCAGCGGCTGGGTAGGGTCGGCCACATTGGTGCCCGCCGTGTCGAGCCCCGCACAGTTCAGATTCTGATACTCGGCATCGAGTTGCGGAGTAATCCAGGCCAGATCCGACGCATTCGTGGGTTCAAGACCCTGCCCCTCCGCATCGTCGGGCACGGTCACAGGTTCAGCCTCGGGATCAACGAAGGCCACTTCCGTCACCAAGACCGGGCGGAATTCCAATTTGGCGGACGATCGGATTCGCTCAAGGGTGGCCTGGTCGGGCTCACCCGGAATCGAGACCACAATGTTCTGACCGCCCTGAGTCGTCACCTCGGCCTCGGCCACACCGCTGGCGTCTACGCGCTGACGAATAATCGCCACGGCTTGTGCCAGTTGTTCCTCACTGACGGTTTGTCCCTCGGCCAAGCGAGGCTCCAGGATGATTTGGGTACCACCCTGAAGGTCAAGTGCCAACTTCGGCGTCCACGAGCCTTCCTCATTCACGACAGCGAGGGCGTTTCCGCCCACGAGAATCGCGAATATGACACCGAGCCAAATCAGTGCGCGCGAGGCAGAGCGAACGATGGAGGATCTTGCCACTGGTGGCTACTTTCGATCAGAAATTTAGGAGTCTTTGCTGGCGGACTTGGAGGCGGGCTTTTCCGCAGCTTCCACTTCATCGTCCAACACCTTGGTCAACACCTGGCGGTGGACCTCGAGCGTGGTCGACTTACCGGTTTTGATTACCGCGACGTTGGTTTCGTCATCGATACTCACCACTGTCGCAAACAGCCCAAACGAGGTCATGACCTTGGCACCCGGAACCAACTTCTCTTGAAGCTCCAACTGAGCCTGTCGCTGCTTGCGGGAATTACGGAACATGAAGAAAATCAGCAGCGCCAACGCTGCCATCATCAAGAGACTAAACGGGTCCACGACCACTCACCTTTTCATCAAGACGGACTGTTCGGGTTTCCCCGGCACCCCAGTAACTATAGGTCATGCAGGGTGGGAGCTTCGTGACCGAGGTGACGCCACGCGAGCGGAGTGGCGATTCGGCCTCGGGGGGAACGCACAATAAATCCTTGTCGCACTAGGAACGGTTCCACGACCGACTCGATGGTCTCCGCCTCTTCCCCCACCGACACCGAAAGCGTTCCCAGACCCACCGGCCCCCCGCCGAATCGTGAAATCAACACATCGAGAACTTGGCGGTCCAGGCGATCGAGACCCCATTCGTCAACGTCGTAGAGCTCCAGCGCGGCGTGCGCGGTTTCCACAGTGGCTTCTCCCCCGTTGACCAAGGAATAGTCGCGCACCCGCCGCAGTAGGCGGTTCGCAATTCGCGGGGTTCCTCGGGAGCGCTTGGCGATCTCACTAAGCGCCTCCGAAGTGGCAGCAATATCGAGCACGCGGGCCGAGCGAGTCACCACGGCGGTGAGTTCCTCGGGGCTATAAAACTCAAGATTCGCGGTGAACCCGAAGCGATCACGCAGCGGGTTGGGAAGAAGGCCTGACCGGGTGGTCGCGCCCACCAGTGTGAAGGGGGCGAGCTCGAGGGGCACGGTGGTCGCGCCAGGCCCTTTGCCCACCATGATGTCGATGCGGAAGTCTTCCATCGCCAAATAGAGCATTTCTTCTGCAGGGCGCGCCATTCGATGAATCTCATCAATGAACAAGACCTCCCCCGGGGTGAGGGAGGAGAGTACAGCGGCGAGGTCTCCCGCGTGTTGAATCGCCGGCCCGCTCGAGACTCGAAGCGGTGAGCGCGTTTCTTCCGCAACAATCATGGCCAGAGTGGTTTTTCCCAAACCAGGAGGACCTGCCAGAAGAATATGGTCGGGGGTGCGCTTTTCCATTTCGGCGGCTTTCAGCAACAAAGCCAGTTGGTCTCGCACTTTTTCTTGGCCGATAAATTCCGACAGTGCCGTCGGTCTCAGAGCCCCCTCGTATTGAAGCTCTGACTCACCTGAAGCGGAGGGGTTCACCAGGTCGTGTTCGCTCACGAGAAGTCCTCACGAACGGTGTGCGGCCCCAAATGCTGCAACGCAAGCTTCACGAGTGCTGACACCGAGACATCTGCGTCGTCTCCGAGCCGGGCCAACACATCCTCGAGACCTTTCTTTGCCACCCGTTCACTCCATCCCAAGCCGACTAGAGCCGACACGATAGCGGCCTGGTCTTGAGCACTGACGCGAGTATCCACAGCACCCGATAGCGGCTGAGTTGGCGCGCCGCTGTGAATTTTGCCTTGAAGCGAGAGGGTAATCAGTTTCGCGGTTTTCGGACCGATTCCACTCACGGCCCGAAACGCCGAGTCATCGTCTGTCGCGACGGCGTGGCCGATATCGTCAACGGTCATCTCGCTGAGAATCCCCAGCGCTGACTTCGGCCCTACACCGTTGACGCCGCAGAGCAAATCGAAGGTGTCCCGCTCCTCGCTGAGAGTAAATCCATAAAGACTGAGGTCATCTTCACGAACCACGAGCGTGGTGTGAAGAAGGGCCTCCTCGCCTTGGCGAAGAACGGAGGAGGTTCGAGTCGGAACAAACACCCGCATTCCCGCCCCGTGCAGGTCAATCACCACGCTGTGGGCACTGACCACCACGAGGGTTCCACGAAGGCTTGAAATCACCCCTTCAGCCTATTTTGGCCCGTTGCTCGAATCGCCTCGCGCCACGCACGTTGGGCGGGTGTCTCGCTCCCGGAATCAGTGGGAGTGGCAATCTGACCGCCTCGCCACGCCTCGGTAATCGCGAGAGCCAGGGCGTCGGCAGCATCAGCCGGTTTGGGTATTTCGTCGAGCCCGAGAATGGTCTTCACCATCGCCTGAACTTGGGGCTTTTTTGCCCCGCCGTAGCCAGTGACTGCGGCCTTCACTTCACTGGGGGTCCGGTGGCTCACCGGAATACCCCGTTCGTGAGCTAATGCCATCACCAACCCGCTCGCCTGGGCTGTCCCCATCACGGTGCGAACATTGTGTTGAGCAAAGACCCTCTCGATAACGACGCGGTCGGGGGAAAACTCGTCTAGAAGCGCCGCCACTCCCTGCTGAAGAGTGTGGAGACGCTGTGGTGGCTCCCAGTCGGTGGGTGTAGTCAGCACGGTGACGGACACGAGAACGACATCTCGGGCCCTCGGATTGTCCACCACCCCAACTCCCAGCCGGGTGAGGCCGGGGTCGACACCGAGGATTCTCATGGTCGTTAGTCTTCTGAATCCAGAGCCTCTTGAACGCTGGGGGCAATATCCATATTGGTGAAGACGTTTTGAACGTCATCACATTCCTCGAGGGCGTCGATGAGGGCCATCACCTTTTTCGCACCGTCCAGATCTGGCTGAACGCTCACCGTGGCAACAAATTCCGCCTCTGCTTGGTCATAATCAATACCGGCGGCTTGGATGGCTTCACGATTGACCACCAGCTCCGAGGGATCAGTAATTACTTCAAACCCCGCTCCGCGGTCAACGACTTCTTCGGCACCGGCGTCGAGCACGGCGGCTAACACGTCGTCTTCGGTCAATGAATCGGTCTTGGTGATCGCAATGACACCCTTGCGTTGGAAGTTGTAGGCGACGCTACCGGGGTCAGCCATGGTGCCGCCGTTTCGGCTCATAATGATGCGCACTTCTGCTGCCGCGCGGTTTTTATTGTCCGTCAGACACTCAATCAGGAGGGCCACCCCACCCGGGCCGTAGCCCTCATACATGATGGTCTGATAGTCGACAGCATCACCGGTGAGGCCCGCGCCGCGCTTCACCGCACGATCGATGTTGTCGTTGGGTACCGACGACTTTTTGGCCTTTTGAATCGCGTCCGCGAGAGTGGGGTTACCGGCAGGGTCAGCACCACCAATTTTCGCGGCCACTTCGATGTTCTTAATGAGCTTGGCGAATGATTTTGCCCGGCGAGCGTCGATTACCGCTTTCTTGTGTTTAGTCGTCGCCCACTTGGAATGCCCTGACATAGTTCCTCTTTATCGCTCTGATGACAGCCTCTCGGCTAACCGTGGTTAGTGTACTGGCCCCCTCATCACCGGGCCGAGGCATATGCTCCTGCGCGGTTCAAAAATTCCCTGTGGAAGCGTGTTTCGCCGGTCACCTCCGGATGGAACGCGAGGGCAGTCATCGAATCGTTTTCTACCGCGACAACCCGCCCGTCATCCAACTTCGCCTTGACCTCGATGCCCTCTCCCACCCGAGTCACGACGGGCGCCCGAATAAAGGACACATCGACGGGTGTCTCCCAACCCGCGATTGTGAGGGAGACGTCGAAGGATTCGCGTTGAGATCCGAAGGCGTTGCGCTTCACCGTGATGTCCATCGCGCCGAGGGTCTGCTGGCCGTCGATGCCATCCTCCAGCTCCGCCGCTAAAAGAATCATCCCCGCACAAGTGGCTAAGACGGGTATCCCCTCATCGATGAGCGCGATGAGGGGCTCTCTTAGACCAAAAATTCTCATCAATTTGTCCATCACGCTGGACTCACCGCCGGGGAGCACAAGCCCCGAAAGACCAGTCAGCTGGGAAGGCTGGCGCACCTCAACCACGTCTGCGCCAAGAGACTCCAGCATTAGACGGTGTTCACGCACGTCTCCCTGGAGGGCGAGAACACCAATTAGTGGCGCGTTACCACCCACGCTCGGCAAGGCGGTGCGGGGCGGGAAGGTCGGACACGTTGATTCCCACCATGGCCTCCCCGAGTCCCCGAGACACATTCGCAATCACCGCGGGGTCGTGGAACTGCGCAGTGGCTTGAACAATCGCTGCTGCACGCTTGGCGGGGTCACCCGACTTGAAGATTCCTGAGCCCACAAACACGCCGTCGGCGCCCAATTGCATCATCATGGCCGCGTCGGCAGGCGTAGCAACACCACCGGCCGTGAACAGCACGACGGGCAGCTGACCGGTCGCGGCGACTTCTGCGACGAGCTCGTAAGGAGCCTGCAGTTCCTTCGCCGCCACATAGAGCTCATCCGGTGTCTTCGCCTTAAGCTCATTGATTTGGCCGCGAATCATGCGAATGTGTTTGGTCGCCTCCGACACATCACCCGTTCCGGCTTCACCCTTCGACCGCACCATGGCAGCACCCTCGGTGATTCGACGCAGCGCCTCACCCAGGTTCGTCGCACCACAGACGAAGGGAACCGTGAAACCCCACTTGTCGATGTGGTTGACATAATCGGCGGGGCTCAACACTTCGGATTCGTCGATGTAGTCAACCCCAAGCTGCTGGAGCACCTGCGCCTCAACGAAGTGACCGATTCTTGCCTTCGCCATCACGGGAATCGAGACCGACGCGATAATTCCCTCAATCAGGTCGGGGTCACTCATCCGAGCAACACCACCCTCTGCGCGAATGTCTGCGGGAACCCGCTCGAGCGCCATCACCGCAACCGCCCCGGCGTCTTCGGCGATCTTGGCCTGATCGGGGGTCACGACGTCCATGATGACGCCACCCTTGAGCATTTCGGCGAGACCGCGCTTCACGCGGGCGGATCCGGTGGGTCCGGTGCTGTTGGTCATTTTGTGTTCTCCTCTGCAGGGCGAAGTTACCCCGCCACGACTTCCACGATTCTATTCGTTCGGCTGAGACCAGGCTGAGCGCAACTGGTCTCGAATATCGCCGAGCAATTGAGGCATTGCTTTGGTTTTGGCGATGATGGGGAAGAAGTTGGAGTCCTGACCCCAGCGGGGAACCACGTGCTGGTGAAGGTGTTCCTCAATTCCCGCGCCCGCGATGCGTCCCTGGTTCATTCCAATGTTGAATCCGTGGGCTTTCGCTACCTCTCGCAACAGGACCATCGAGTGCTGGGTGAGCGCTGCCATCTCTGCAGTTTCCTCCACCGTGGCCTCGTCGTAGTGGCCGATGTGTCGGTAGGGGCAAATGAGCAGATGTCCGGGGTTATAGGGAAAGAGGTTCAACACCACGTAGCAGGTGTCCCCCTCCCACACGACGAGGTTTTCCTCTTCCGGAACTGTCGTCGCGATACAAAACACGCATTCTCCGGGTGTGCGCCCATCGTTTCCGTGGATGTAGCCAATACGGTGAGGTACCCACAGTCGCTGGAACGCGTCGGGCACACCCGGAATCTCCCACGACTCGCGAAGTACTTCCTCGGGCTGGTCAGTCATCCCGTCGCTCCGCAATCGCCTGCTCGATACGGGCAATCGCGTCGTCAATAGGAACACCGTTGTCTTGTGAGCCATCGCGGAATCGGAAGCTCACGGCGCCCGCCTGACGGTCGTCTTCGCCAGCAATGAGAATGTAAGGAACCTTCTGCTTGGTGTGCGTGCGAATCTTCTTGGGCATGCGGTCATCAGAATCGTCGAGCTCTGCCCGAATTCCCCGGGCCCGCATTGCCTCGATAACCTCGCGCAAATAGGGGGCAAACTCGTCGGCCACGGGGACACCCACCACCTGCACGGGTGCGAGCCATGCTGGGAACGCGCCAGCATAGTGTTCGGTGAGAACACCGAAGAAGCGCTCAATCGATCCGAATAGCGCCCGGTGAATCATGATGGGCCGCGCCCTCGAGCCGTCAGCGGCCTGGTATTCGAGGTCGAAACGCTCCGGCAGGTTGAAGTCCAACTGAATGGTCGACATCTGCCAGGAGCGCCCAATCGCATCACGCGCTTGCACAGAAATCTTGGGGCCGTAGAACGCAGCTCCCCCCGGATCGGGAACGAGTTCTAATCCCGACGCGTCAGCCACCCGTTTGAGAATTCCTGTTGCCTCTTCCCATAGCTCATCAGAGCCAACAAACTTGTCGCTCTCTTCATACCGGGTCGAGAGCTCCAGATAAAAATCGTTCAGGCCGTAGTCGGAGAGGAGGCCCAGTACAAAGTCGAGTACCCCGTTGAGCTCGTCTTCTAATCGCTCGTGCGTGGTGAAAATGTGGGCATCGTCTTGAGTCATCCCTCGCACTCGGGTGAGACCGTGCACCACGCCCGATTTTTCATAGCGGTAGACCGAACCGAACTCGAACATACGTAGCGGAAGTTCTCGATAGGAGCGCTGTCGCGAGCGATACACCAGGATGTGGAACGGGCAGTTCATGGGCTTGAGGTAATAGTCGACCCCCTGACGGGTGACCTCCCCCGCCTCATTGCGCTGCTCGTCAACGTGCATCGGCGGAAACATTCCCTCCCGATACCAGGAGAGGTGTCCGCTCACGTCAAAAAGATCCGCCTTGGAAATGTGGGGGGCGTAGACAAACTCGTACCCGGCTTGTTCGTGTCGTTTGCGCGAATAGTCCTCCATGACCCGGCGAATAACACCGCCTTTGGGGTGGAATACCGGAAGGCCCGAGCCAATCTCGTCAGGGAAGCTGAACAGGTCAAGCTCGACCCCGAGCTTCCTGTGGTCACGGCGCTTTGCCTCTTCCAAGCGGGTGAGGTGCTGGGTGAGCTCCTCTTTGCTCGGCCAGGCCGTGCCGTAAATGCGCTGGAGTTGCGGGTTAGTCTCTTTTCCCCTCCAATAGGCCGCGGCCACACGAGTGAGGTCAAAACCATTGCTGATGAGCTTGGTGTGTGGCAAGTGAGGGCCCCGACAAAGGTCCTTCCACACGGTCTCGCCGGACTTCGGATCGACATTGTCATAGATTGTGAGCTCACCAGAGCCCACTTCGACACTTTCGTTATCCGAACCCGCTTCGGCTTGGGACTTCAGCCCAATGAGTTCCAGCTTGTAAGGCTCAGCTGCCAGCTCGGCACGTGCCTCATCGTCCGTCACCACACGACGAACGAAACGTTGACCCTGGTTGACGATGCGTTGCATGTCTTTGGCAAGACGCTTTAGCTCTTCCGGGGTAAACGGCTCCGCGACGTCGAAATCGTAATAGAAGCCGTCCGTAATGGGAGGGCCAATGCCCAACTTTGCGTCAGGTCTGAGCGCCTGCACGGCCTGCGCGAGAACGTGTGCCGTGGAGTGCCGCAATATATCCAGGCCATCAGCAGACCCAATAGTGACGGGTTCGACGACATCTCCTGGCAGTAATTCTCTGGAGAGGTCGAGAAGCTCGCCTCCCCGACGGACTGCCACTACTTCTGGAGCATCGAATATCTCAGCACCCGTGGTGGCGGCCTCTACGGTGATCGGAGAGGAATCCGTCGAGTGATGTTGAGACACAAATTTCCTTGGGTGTGAGGGCGAACGAGACAAGACTACTTGTCGCCTTTCCCTTTGCCTTTCTCACCACGTGCGGAATAGGCCAAACCGAACACACCCCAGCCGACAAGAAAAATCGTCGCTACCCATGCCAATACCGTGTCCTGTTCAAAAGCAGGTCGAACGATGACAGCCCAGAGCGCGAGAGACAGCAGCGCGGTAAAGACAAAGGGGTTTTTCATAAGACATCAGTCTAGGCGGGAGCGCCCAGCCGCACAGGTCGCACTGGAGAAACGATGATGAGAAATTCGTGGGCGATACTGGGATCGAACCAGTGACCTCTTCCGTGTGAAGGAAGCGCGCTACCGCTGCGCCAATCGCCCGGGGCTCTTATTGTGCCACAGTCCAGGGCACGCCCTATTCGACAGCGGCTGAGGTAATTCAACACGGCGCGAGACGTTTGTCGCATCGGCCGAGAATCGGCTAAGGTGATGGGGCACGCGTTTGCGGGCAATGCGGATGTGGCGCAGCTGGTAGCGCATCACCTTGCCAAGGTGAGGGTCGCGAGTTCGAATCTCGTCATCCGCTCGGATCCGATAAGGATCGGGAGTAACACCCCACACGGTGGCGTGGCCGAGAGGCGAGGCAGCGGCCTGCAAAGCCGTCAACACGGGTTCGAATCCCGTCGCCACCTCGCTGGCGACACAGCAACAACAGATTGGGCGATTGGCGCAGCGGTAGCGCGCTTCCCTGACACGGAAGAGGTCACTGGTTCGAACCCAGTATCGCCCACCACTGAGTAAGTCTTCAGTCGTCCTTGTTCTTGTTGGTGCGTAGCAACCAAATCACCAACACTGCCGCGCCAATGACCAGCGAAATCGTTGTGGGGTCCACGACATCAGCCTACGCCCGCCACCAACGCCATCAGCCAGACTCGTTACTCTCGTAGGCGTGAGCGCCGATATTCGCCGTCTATTCGCCGACATTTCCAACCTCGGCGTTGACGATTCTTCGGACGCTCTGGATGCGCTGAGGGCCGACAAGTCCGGCCAGAAAAGTGCCGCTCCCCCGGCCTTAGTGGTGAGCCCCGGCACTGTCGAAGCAGTCCAGCAGGTAATGGCGGTGGCCTACGAGCATCGCATCCCTGTTGTGCCCCGGGGCGGAGGCAGTGGACTAGCTGGCGGGGCTATTGCATCAGCAGGAGAGGTCGTCCTCGATTTGGGGAGCCTCAACCAAATACACGAAATTTCGGTTCACGACCGGTTTGCTCGGATCCAAGCGGGAGTCATTAACGCAGACTTGAACGCCGCTGCGATGGAACACGGCATGTGGTTTGCGCCAGATCCCGCGAGCCGACCCTGGTCGACCATTGGCGGAAATATCGCCACTAACGCGGGCGGGCTGCTCTGTGCCAAATATGGTGTCACCAGAGAGTCGGTGCTCGAGTTATCCGTGGTGCTGAGTGATGGCCGACTCGTGAAGATGGGGCATCGGAGCGTCAAAGGCGTCTCCGGCCTTGACCTTTGCCAGCTCCTCATTGGCTCCGAGGGAACCCTGGGAGTCATCGTCGAGGCAACCGTCAAACTTCTTCCCATCGACCCACACCCGGTGTGGACAGTGCGCGGGAACTTTCCCAACGCCCAACAGGCCTCCCGCGCATGTCTAGCAGTCACCTCCGAGGGACATACCCCTGCAATGTTGGAGCTGATCGACGAGACGGCCTATCCTCTCATCGCGCAGTTCGTGAAAGCACCACCCCCGCAGGAGAATGAATGTCTCGTCCTGTGCCAAACCAATGGCCCGGCCTCCGAGGTCGAAGCGGAAAGTATCGGGGAGCTGTTTTCTTCACACGGCGGCACAGTGACTCGAGTGCCCGATGGGGAGGAGGCCGAGAGCCTCCTCGCCCTTCGGCGGGCAATGCACCCGGCGATGGAGTCACAGGGCACGGTGCTCATTGAAGATGTGGCAGTCCCGCGTTCGAAAATGGAGGCGATGTTTGCCGAAATACGGAAAATCGAGGCCCACTATGGCTTACGGATTCCCTGCGTGGCCCATGCCGCAGATGGCAACTTGCACCCCAATTTTCTCTTTGTTGGTGAGGACGTCCCAGACGGCGTGTGGGAAGCGGCGGGGGAACTTTTTCGCGCCGCACTGAGCTTGGGGGGCACACTGACTGGCGAGCACGGTGTTGGTCTGCTGAAGAAGAAATGGCTGGCAGAAGAACTCGGCAGTGACCAGTGGGAGCTTCAGCGAGAGGTCAAGAAGGTCTTTGACCCGCGGGGAATTTTGAACCCCGGAAAGGTCTTCTGAGAACTCATTCTTTAGGTTCTCTATGAGCTTTCTATGCCGTGGCTAGTCATTGCCTATGGACATACCTATTTCCTAATATGCGGTGCCCATTCGCGCATAGCGTGGGGTTATGAACACACAACGAAGCCTCACGACCACTGCCCTCCTTGCAGGAAGCGCACTTCTTGCCCTCACGCTCGCCGGTTGCCAGGTGGCGACGGATCAGACGGAAGAACAAGAGTTTGCCGCCGGGGTAGCTGAAACCGAAGAGAGTGGCGAAGAACGCGGTCTTGACGAGGGCGAGCAGGATGATGACTCGACTAGCGACCTCGCTATGCCCGATTGGAAGGAAGCAGCTCCAGAAGAAGGGACGGACGCCTTTCTCGCATGGGAGGCATTGATGTGGCCCGAGGGCGAATATGCCGCCCTCGCGAGTTACCAAGCCGTGCTCGACGAGTTTGGTGACGTCGAGCCCTACGCGACCATCATGCAAGCCGAAGCGCGCCACGCTGAGGCCCTTTCGCGCCAGCTAGAGCGCATGGGGGTTGAAGTTCCAGAGAACCCCTACCTGGGCCTACTCGATGCACCCGCTGACTTAACGAGCGCCGCCGAGGCGTGGGCGGCGGGTGAAATCGCGAACGTGGAGCTCTACGACGAACTCATCGCTCAAGCTACCGCTGACAACCTCATTCGAGTATTTGAGAATCTTCGTCGGGCCTCCTTGGAACAGCACCTCCCCGCATTTGAAGCGGCTGCCGAAAATGGTGGGACCCTCGACCCGGAGGACATGACCGGTCTTCACATGATGCACCGCGATGGCCGTGGCGGCCATAATGACGCTAGGACTGGAGAAGGTCAGATGCGGCAGCGCGGGCAGCAGCTGGAGTCGAGGCTATAAGCGCGGCTTCAGCTACGCGCTCAGCCGTGGACAGATCTACGGACTTGAGCGCCTCGAGGACCGATTCGACCGCGGCGGAGGCCACGCTCACTGAACTCACGCCCAAACCGGCCAACACAATGGAAAACACCGGGTCGGCAGCGGACTCCCCACACACCCCGACGGGGAGCCCTGCCGGCGCAGCGAGACTCATGAGGTGGGCGATCGTGCGAAGTAACCCCGGTTGCCAGGGGTCGACCAGTGCTCCCATAGCCGGGTGCATTCGATCAGCCGCGAACAGGTACTGAGAGAGGTCGTTGGTGCCGATACTCAAGAAATCGACCACCCCAACGAGATCAGGAACCATCGGCACAATCGCAGGAGTTTCCACCATGATTCCCACTTGGGCAATACCAAGACCCCGTGCCATTTCAGCAAATTGTTGGGCTTCTTCGACTGTCGAAATCATCGGCGCCATTACTTGAACATCTCGCCCCGTGGACTGGATGGCGTCGTGGATGGCACCCAATTGGTCTCTCTGGAAATCTTCATGAGCGAGACCCAAACGGAAACCGCGAACCCCCAGAGCAGGGTTTTCTTCCTCTCCGCTGGGCAGGAACGGCACGGGCTTGTCACTCCCGGCATCAATCGTTCGCACCGTGATTTTTCCAGCGGGTGCAGCTTTGAAAATCTCGGCAAACTGTTTCGCTTGCTCGTCGCGCGTGGGCTGCGCTTTTCGATCGAGATAGAGCACCTCCGTGCGAAACAGCCCCACACCTCTCGCCTCTGTCTGTGCCGCTGCCTCGGCATCGGCAAGCGACCCGATATTTGCCCTCACAGTCACGAGCGGTTCATCGTTCACCACCCCAACCGAATGCGGCGTGGGCGCACCCGACAGCGCGCCACCTTCCACGACTCGGTTTCCCGCGGGATCGACCAGTACCAGCGCGCCATCGGCGAGCGTCAACGCCCCCTTGGCGCTGACCACCGCCGGAATACCTCTCGACCGGCAAATGATTGCGGTGTGGCTGGTGGGTCCACCGAGTTCCGTCACTACACCGACCACCGATGGGCCAAATTGGGCAGTGTCAACAGGGGTGAGGTCATCTGCCACAACTACCCACTCCCCCTGAGCGGGAATCGTGGAACCTCCCTCGATGCCACGGATCTTCGCTGAAATGGTGAGCGCGATACCCCTCAGGTCACCCACTCGAGATTGAAAGTCTTCGTCGTCGCCCATCATGGCGTTGAGATCTTCAAGAGCCAGAAACAGCGCTGTGGCGGCGTCCCAACCGGCTTCGAGGTGAGGTGTGGCCATTGCCACGAGCTCGTCGTCTTCGATGATCATCAACAGGGCGTCAATGATGTCGGCGGTGTGCTCATCGCCAGAGGTGCTTTGGTCGCGGACTGCCTTCGCACCACGGGCGATACCAGCTCTCAATGTCTCTAGTTCCCCCTCAACCGTCGTGGTTGAGCGGCGGTGTTCGTCAATGCCTTCCGCACGCGTCCACCGCAAAACCTTTCCAAAACCCGCCTCACGGCCAATTCCGATGCCGTGAATCTCAGCAGACACGGCTATGGCGCTTCTTGGTTGATGGTCTCCGAAATACTGTGCGCCAAAGCCTCAGCCTCTGAACCCTCTGCCGGGACGACGATTTCCAGTACTTCGCCGGTTTTCACCTTCATCGCCAAAAGCTTTAGGGGCGAGTTCGCCACAACGCCCTCTTCGCCTATGCGTCGAATGACGACATCCCACCCAGAAGCCTTCACGGCGCTCACGACTTGACCGACGGGGCGAGCGTGAAATCCGATGGGGTCGCGCACCTCGACGGTGACTATCACGTTGCTCATTTCCCGCCTCCTGGATGAATAACAACCTTGATGGCTTCGCCCGA
>JBMSHQ010000025.1:0-14529 GCA_049416945.1 Pontimonas sp.
CCGGGTGAAGATGGGGCCAGGGGTCATGCGCACCTCCACTGCTGGTCCGGTGGCTCTCGCCCTGTTGCACCAGAAGCTTGGTCATTGGTGAGGGCCCAGGAGAGCCTGGCGCGGGCTTTATAGGATGAAGGCATGAGCGAGGCGGAACCCACGATTTTTTCGAAGATCGTCTCAGGAGACATTCCTGCGGACATTGTCTTCGACTCTGAGCGCGTCTTGGCTTTTCGCGACATCGCCCCTCAAGCACCGGTGCACATTCTCGTGATTCCGAAGACGGGCGCGTACCGCGATGTGACTGAATTGGCAGCAGCCGACCCCGACCTTCTCGCGGAAATCGTTTCTGTCGCGAAAAATATCGCCTCCGAGCACGCGAACGGTGAATTCCGCCTCGTATTCAACACGGGAGAATCAGCAGGTCAAACGGTGTTCCACGCCCACGCCCACGTCCTCGCCGGAGGTCTCGCTGAGGGGTCACTTGCCGACGGATAGTTCGTCCACCGCCCCTACCACCGTGTTGACGGTGGATGTGGACGACGTGGCCATGATTCGCGTACTGGGCATTCACGACCGCGTGCTCGCTGAAGTGGAGCGGGAGTTCCCCGAACTTGTCATTCACGCTCGTGGCAATCGGATTACTGTCGAGGGTGATGCCGCGCGAGCCGAGGAAGCCATTGCCGTGATCGGGGAGCTGATTGAACTGGCAAAGACTGGAGTAGACGTGAGTGGCGTTGAGGTGGCCAATACGGCCCGAATTCGTCGAGAAGATCACCGCGATGCGAGGGAGCTTCTGGGTCAGCCCATTGTGAGTCGAAATGGACGCACCATTCGCCCCAAAACTCTCGGCCAGGCGCGCTATGTCGACGCCATCGATCACAACACCATTGTGTTTGGCATTGGTCCGGCGGGAACGGGAAAAACCTACCTCGCGATGGCGAAAGCAGTCGCGGCGCTCGAGCGCAAAGAAGTCGACCGCATCATCTTGACCCGCCCCGCCGTAGAAGCAGGGGAGCGGTTGGGGTTTTTGCCTGGAACGCTGAGCGAAAAAATCGACCCGTATTTGCGGCCCCTCTTTGACGCACTGCACGAGATGTTGAACCCCGATTTGGTTCCCAAGCTTCTCGCGAGCGGCACGGTCGAAGTGGCCCCACTGGCGTATATGCGCGGGCGCACCTTGAACAACTCGTTCATCGTGCTAGACGAAGCCCAGAACACCACCCCCGAACAAATGAAGATGTTCCTCACTCGTTTGGGCTTTGATTCGAAAATGGTAATTACCGGAGATATCACTCAGGTGGACGTCCCCGGTGGCCACTCGGGGCTTCGAAAAGTGACCAGCATCCTTGATGGCATCGACGGAATTAGTTTCCAGCGTCTTGGCGCAGGTGACATCGTGCGACACCGCCTGGTAAGCGACATCGTCGACGCTTACGCCCGTCACGACCAACCCAAGGGGGAGTCGTGAGCATCGAGCTGAATAACGAATCAGGTATTGACGTTCCTCTGGAAGGGCTTCAGGACCTGATGCGTTTCGCCTTTCAGCAGCTTCGAGTCAACGAAGAAGCCGATCTCGCCATCATTGCTGTGGACGAACCCGCGATGGAGCAGTTGCACGTGCAGTGGATGGATGAACCTGGCCCTACCGACGTGTTGAGCTTCCCCATGGACGAGTTGCGTCCCCCAAAGCCCCACGAAGAACCCGCGATGGGGGTGCTGGGTGACATTGTGTTGTGTCCGAGCGTCGCGGCCAAGCAGGCGGAGGCTGCGGGACACAGTGTCGAAGCTGAACTCCAGCTACTCACCGTTCACGGTTTGCTCCACCTCTTGGGCTTTGACCACGCGGAGCCAGAAGACGAGAAGGAAATGTTTGGCCTGCAGGACTCTCTTCTGGCTCAGTTCCGAAGTGGGCAGGGCACGGCGTGACCGCACTGTTTATCACCACTGCCATCATTCTGGTGATTTTTGGTGGGCTTCTCACCGCTATCGACGGTGCGCTCTCGGTGCTCTCTCGCAGCGACATCCTCGACGAGGCGGAAGAAGTGAGGAAACCCCAGGCTCTGCGCTCCATTGCCATGGACGTCGCGGGCCACGTCACTGCGCTAACTTTTGTGCGCGTTGTGATTGAAACCTTCGCTGCGGTATTGGTCACCCTCGCCGTGGTTCGGCTTGTCGACCAGTGGTGGCAGGCACTTCTCATCGCGAGCGTCATCATGATTGCCGTGCTCTTTGTCGTCGTGGGCTCCTCGCCACGCGGAATCGGGGTGACGCATTCGCGGGCCATTCTCCGGCCCACCGCCCCGCTGGTGCGGGCCGTTCGCGTGGTGTTGGGGCCGATTGCAGAGGGCTTGATTGTGCTCGGCCGCATCGTCACTCCGGGAAGCCCCTCGGGTGGGCCTCTCACCAGTGAAGAACAGCTACGCAGCCTCGTGGATGAGGCCACTCACCAGGATGTGTTGGAAGAGGAAGACCGCGAACTGCTGCACTCGGTGTTCGAATTTGGCGACACCATCGTGCGGGAAGTCATGGTGGCCCGCACCGACATGGTGAGTGTGGATGACGACGCCACCCTCCGCGAGGCCCTCGATGTGTTCTTGGAGGAAGGCGTCTCGCGTATGCCGGTGTTGGGAAAAGACGCCGACGACATTGTGGGCGTGGTCTATCTGCGCGATGTGGCGAGTGTGCAACACGAGACCCCGCGGAAAATGTCGAGCACCAAAGTGTCTGCTCTTGCTAAGCCAGCACTATTCATTCCCGAAAGCAAAAAAGCAGACGACACTTTGCGCTTCCTCCAAGCGCAGCGCAACCACCTCGCCATCGTCGTGGACGAATACGGGGGCGTAGCGGGACTGGTCACCCTCGAAGACCTGATGGAAGAGCTCGTCGGAGATATTAGCGACGAATACGACACCGATGAGGGTGAGATCATCGAGCTTCGCCCCGATGTGTATCGAGTGTCGACCCGCTATTCCGTGGATGATCTGGCGGACCTTTACGACATCGATATCGACGAAGACGATGTCGACACCATCGGGGGTTTGATGACGAAGCACTTGGGCCGTTTCCCCGAATCCCACAGCACCGTGACCGCATACGGCCTGGTACTCACCGCCGAAAAAACCACGGGGCGGAAATCGGCCGTGGCCTGGATTGTGGTGGAACCTTCAGCAAAACTCGCCGAGACTCTGCGCTCGCGCCGAGAACTGGACCAAACCCTGACCGGCGAAATCACGCTGCCATGACCGAGCCCTACCGCGCCGGGTTTGTGAGCATCGTGGGCCGCCCGAATGTTGGCAAGTCGACTCTGACGAATGCTCTGGTGGGTGAGAAAGTCGCCATTACTTCATCGAAACCCCAAACCACCCGCCGAACGATTCGGGGAATCGTGCACCGCCCACACGGACAACTCGTGCTCGTTGACACCCCCGGTGTTCACAAGCCACGGACACTATTGGGTGAGCGTCTGAATGACATGGTGGCAGGGGTCTTGGCAGACGTGGACGTGATTGCGTTGTGTGTTCCCGCGACAGAGAAAGTGGGACCGGGTGATCGTTTCATTTACCAAACCATCGCCGACACCCCCCGGCCCAAGAAAGTGGCGATTGTCACCAAGGTCGATGAGGCGAGCAAACAGCAGGTCGCGGAGCGACTGATTGAACTTGATCAGCTGGGGGAGTGGGACCTGCTGATCCCTATCTCTGCGCTGACGGGTGAACAACTTGATGTCTTGGTGGGTGAGTTGATCGCGCTCATGCCGGAATCAGACCAGCTTTATCCCGATGACAATCGATTTGACGACGATGAAGACACCCGCATCGCCGAATTGATCCGTGAGGCCGCCTTAGAGGGTATTCGAGACGAACTGCCGCACTCCCTCGCGGTCACCATCGAGGAGCGCAACACCAGGGAGGACGGGCTCGAGAGGGTGTTTGCGAACCTGGTGGTGGAGCGCGATAGTCAAAAAAGCATCATTATCGGCAAAGGCGGTTCGCGACTGAAAGAAATCGGCTCGGTCGCGCGAGCCGAAATCGAAAAGGAGCTCGGCCACCGCATTTTTCTTTCCCTACACGTCACCGTCCAAAAAGATTGGCAACGAGACGCCAAGAAACTTGGCAGATTGGGCTTTTAGCCCCTCTCTCGCGCTCCCCGCACGCTGGTGCTACCCTGGAGACGTGGGAATCAACCTCCTTCTTCCTCGCCGCGTCGGGGCCTCGCTCTAAGGCCACCCCCGCCGCGGAGTTTCGTACTGGCCTACATCCCCCACTATTTGGTCAGTAAACGAAGGAATTCACGATGGAAAACCGTCAACAACCCAGCTCTCTGCCGATTCACCGCTATCGGCCGTATCACGAAATCATCGCTGTCGACCTGCCCGATCGGACATGGCCGGCCAAGCGCATCGAAAAAGCACCCCGGTGGTGTGCGGTCGATTTGCGCGATGGCAACCAGGCTCTGATTGACCCGATGAGCCCCGAACGCAAGCGCGTCATGTTCGACATGTTGGTGCGCATGGGCTTCAAAGAAATCGAGGTGGGGTTCCCCTCGGCGAGCCAAACTGACTTCGATTTTGTCCGCAGCCTGATTGAAGAAGACGTCATTCCCGACGACGTGACTATTCAGGTGCTGACCCAAGCACGCGAGCACCTGATCAATCGCACCTACGAGTCGCTGAAGGGTGCAAAGCGTGCCATTGTGCACCTGTACAACTCGACGAGTGTGTTGCAGCGCGAGGTAGTGTTCCACACCGACAAGCAGGGAATCATCGATATTGCCCTGCAGGGTGCTCGGTGGTGCGTCGAGGCAGAAGCCATGGTGCCGGAAACCGAAATCTTCTACGAATACTCGCCCGAGTCGTATACCGGGACCGAACTGGAATTTGCCGCCGAGGTGTGTAACCGGGTGATGGAGGTTCTTGTTCCCACTCCCGAGCGCAAGTTGATAATCAACTTGCCTGCCACGGTCGAAATGGCCACACCAAACGTCTACGCCGACTCAATCGAGTGGATGTCGCGACACCTCAACAACCGTGAAAACGTGATTATCAGCCTGCACCCCCACAATGACCGGGGTACGGCGATTGCCGCGGCAGAGCTCGGTTACATGGCCGGTGCCGACCGGATCGAAGGCTGCCTATTTGGCAACGGTGAGCGCACCGGAAACGTCGACCTGATTGCCCTGGGGATGAATCTGTTCAGCCAAGGAATCGACCCGCAGTTGGATTTGAGCGACTTGGATGAGCTCAAGCGCACCGCGGAATACTGCAACCAGCTGGCCGTGCACGAGCGCAGCCCCTGGGCGGGTGACCTGGTCTACACCGCGTTCTCGGGTTCCCACCAAGACGCCATCAAGAAGGGCTTTGAGGCGATGGCGGCCGAGGCAGAGCGCCAGGGCGTCTCGGTGGACGATTTGGAGTGGGGCGTGCCCTATCTGCCGATTGATCCGAGGGATGTGGGCCGTAGCTACGAGGCCGTCATTCGCGTGAACTCACAGTCGGGTAAAGGTGGGGTGTCTTACCTGCTCAAAAACGACCACCACTTGGATTTGCCGCGTCGTCTGCAGATCGAGTTCAGCCAGGTGGTGCAGCGTAAGACCGACACCGAAGGTGGCGAAGTCTCAAGCGACGAAATCTGGTCGATTTTCCAAGACGAGTACCTTCCCGTTGACGATCAGGACGCCAAATGGGGCCGGTTTGAGATTTTCTCCACCGCCACACAGTCTGAATTGGGCGGAGCGGTCGCACTGCAGGTGCGGATGCGCGATGGAGAAGAGCAGCGCGATTTCTCGGGCGAGGGAAACGGACCGATTGCGGCGTTTTTGGACATCCTCTCCCGCGATGGCGTCGACATTCGCCTGTTCGACTACGTCGAGCACACGATGGGTGCCAGTGGTGACGCGAAAGCAGCGGCCTATGTGGAGCTGGAAGTCAATGGTCGCACCCTCTGGGGTGTAGGAATCGACCCCGACATTTCGACAGCATCACTCAAGGCGATTGTCTCCGCGGTGAACCGGGCGCTTCGACTGGAGCAGAAAACCCCAGAACTCGCGGGCGCCACTCGCTAGTAACGCTCCGGCGGGGAGCAACCGCTCGTCATACTGGTAGGTATGCCGAGCTTGCGCGATCACGCCGTGGTGTTGCGATGGCATCTGCTCGGAGAATCTGACCGCATCGTCACACTGCTGACCCGACACCACGGAAAAGTGCGGGCCGTGGCAAAAGGTGTGCGAAAAACCACGAGCCGCATTGGGGCCCGTCTTGAGCCGTTTATGTGGGTCGACGTGCAGTGGTCGCCAGGCAAATCCCTCGCGATTGTGCAGCAGGTGGAGTTGATCGGCGGGTACGGTGCGAAACTCGCCACAAACTACGACGCCTTCGCGTCCGCCCAAGCGATGGTCGAAACCGCGGACAAGCTCACCGAACACGAAGCCACCACCGATCAAACCCTGCTCCTAGTGGGCGGGTTAAGGGCGTTGGCTGAGGGGGAGCACCCCCACAACCTCATCGTCGATAGCTATCTGTTGCGGGCACTTTCGCTTGCCGGCTGGACGCCGAGCGTGCGCGACTGCGCCCAAACGGGGCAACCGGGGCCCCACCGGCATTTTGTTCCGGCCCTCGGCGGCATGGTGTCTTCTCAGGTAGCGCCACCGGGCTCTGCCACGGTGAGCGCAGAAACCGTTGACCTCCTTGACGCGCTATTACACGGCGATTGGGAGGTTGCTGACGCCTCGAGTGAGAAGACCCGCAACGAAGCCTCCGCACTGGTCCAAGCCTTTGTGCAGTTT
Source organism: Pontimonas sp. (assembly GCA_049416945.1). GTDB lineage: Bacteria > Actinomycetota > Actinomycetes > Actinomycetales > Microbacteriaceae > Pontimonas. The sequence continues at coordinate 6,775 of JBMSHQ010000025.1, forward strand.
CACCTCGAGCGAGGACTGCGGGCCTTAGGAGAAGTGTCTAGGGTGAGGCGGGAGAGAATCGAGGAAGCGCGTCAATGAGCGACTTTTTGCCGGTGGATTGGACGGGGCAACACCCACCCGCGCTTGACCCTGCCAAGACTCCCCACCACGTCGCCATCGTGATGGACGGTAACGGTCGCTGGGCGAATCAGCGGGGACTCTCCCGCATCGAAGGCCATAAGGCAGGAGAACAAGCACTCCTAGACGTTGTCGCCGGCGCTATTCAGGCAGGAGTGTCTCACCTGTCTGTCTATGCCTTTTCGCCCGAGAACTGGAACCGCTCACCCGAAGAAGTGCGCTTTCTGATGGGGTTCAACCGCGACGTTTTACGCCGTCGACGGGACCAACTTGACCACTGGGGAGTGCGCATCCGCTGGTCGGGCCGCGCACCCAAGCTTTGGTCGAGCGTGATTGCCGATTTACAGGAAGCGGAGAAGCGCACCAGAAAAAACACAGGGCTGACCCTGTCGATGTGTGTGAACTACGGGGGACGGGCCGAAATCGTCGACGCCGTGCGAGACCTTGCACAAGAGGTCACATCGGGGAAGCTCAAACCCAGCGGAATCCGCGAATCCACGATTCAGAAGCACCTCTATGTGCCAGAGGCGCCCGACGTGGACCTGTTCGTCCGCAGTTCCGGTGAGCAGCGCACCAGCAACTTTCAACTATGGCAGGCCGCCTATGCCGAAATGGTGTTTATGGACACCCTCTGGCCCGATATGACGCGGATTCAGTTGTGGGAGGCCATCGGCGAATACCAGCGTCGACAGCGCCGATTTGGTGGCGCAATCGACACCCCCCTGCCCGCCGGGAAGTGAGCTGGCCGATAGGCTAGGCGTCTGTCTGGGTGGCAAACCCGCAGGAAGGGATGGGTGTGGCAGCACAATCAAAGCTCGACAAAGTCATCGCGCTCGCGAAGCGCCGTGGTTTTGTCTTCCAAGCCGGTGAAATCTATGGCGGATCTCGGTCCGCGTGGGATTACGGGCCTTTGGGTGCTGCCCTCAAAGAAAACATCAAACGCCAGTGGTGGCGTTCGATGGTGCAAATGCGCGATGACGTCGTCGGTATTGATTCGTCGGTCATCCTGCCCAAGCAGGTGTGGGAAGCGAGCGGTCACGTTGAAGTGTTCTCGGACCCCTTAGTCGAGTGCACAAGCTGTCACAAGCGCTTCCGCGAAGACCACCTCATCGAAGAATTTGAAGAAAAGAAGGGCCGCTCGCCTGAAGGCGGCCTTGCGGGCCTTAACTGCCCCAACTGTGGCACCAAGGGTCAGTGGACAGAGCCGCGGGCTTTCAGCGGACTACTCAAGACCTATCTCGGCCCCGTGGACGACGAGGCGGGCCTGCATTATCTGCGACCGGAGACCGCTCAGGGCATCTTCGTGAACTTTCAAAACGTGATGCAGGCCTCGCGGATGAGGCCCCCGTTTGGTATTGCCCAGGTGGGAAAAAGCTTCCGCAACGAAATCACGCCGGGAAATTTCATTTTCCGCACCCGCGAGTTTGAACAGATGGAGATGGAATTCTTCGTTGAGCCGGGCAGTGATGAAGAGTGGCACCAGTACTGGATCGACACCCGCTACCAGTGGTACGTCGACTTGGGTATTAACCCCGAGAACCTGCGGTTGTATGAACACCCCAAAGAGAAGCTCTCCCACTATTCCAAGCGCACCGTCGACGTGGAATATCGTTTTGGCTTCTCCTCCGGTGAGTTTGGCGAGTTGGAGGGTGTGGCAAACCGCACCGATTTCGACCTTTCGACCCATTCGAAACATTCGGGCGTGGACTTGTCGTTTTTTGACCAGGCAAAAGACACCCGCTGGACGCCCTATGTGATTGAACCTGCGGCGGGCCTGACCCGGTCGCTGATGGCCTTCCTCGTCGATTCGTATACCGAGGACGAAGCGCCCAACGCCAAGGGTGGGGTGGACACCCGCACGGTTCTGAAGCTTGATCGTCGACTCGCACCCATCAAAGTGGCCGTTTTGCCGCTATCTCGCGACGAGAAACTCTCACCCATGGCGAAGGAACTCGCCCAAGAGCTACGGGCTAACTGGATGGTCGATTTTGACGATGCGGGTGCGATTGGACGTCGTTACCGTCGCCATGACGAAATCGGTACCCCTTTTGCGGTGACCGTCGACTTTGACTCGCTCGAAGACAAGGCTGTGACGGTGCGAGAGCGCGACACGATGACGCAAGAGCGTGTGCCTCTTTCGGAGCTCACGAGTTATCTCGCTGGCCAGCTCGTAGGGGCGTAGAGCCGTGTCGGCCACAACCACGATGGAGCAGCCGACAGCACCCGAGAACACTCTCAGTATCGGGCCGATTCCGCTGGGCGTCCCCGTCGTATTGGCCCCGATGGCGGGGATCACGAACACCGCTTTTCGTCGGCTGTGCCGCGAATACGGCGCCGGTTTGTATGTGAGCGAGATGATTACCTCGCGTGCGCTCGTCGAGCGCACGGTTAACACGATGAGACTGATTACCCACCACGAGTCAGAAACTCCGCGCAGTATCCAGCTCTATGGCGTGGATCCGAAGACCATCGGCGAAGCCGTCACGATGCTCGTTGCCGAAGACCGAGCGGACCACATTGATTTGAATTTTGGCTGCCCGGTGCCCAAAGTCACCAAAAAGGGCGGCGGGGCCGCCTTGCCCTGGAAACTCGAGCTCTTCCGCGCAATCGTCGAACGCGCCGTCTCGTCAGCGGGCTCTATTCCCGTGACCGTGAAAATGCGCAAAGGCATCGATTCCGACCATTTGACCTATTTGGAAGCAGCGAGGGCAGCGGAAGGTGCAGGGGTTTCCGCCGTAGCCCTTCACGCCCGCACCGCCGACCAGTTTTATTCCGGCCACGCCGACTGGGACGCCATCGGCACGCTGAAGGAAACCATTACCTCCATCCCTGTTCTTGGCAATGGAGATATTTGGTCGGCCGAAGACGCCCTTCGCATGGTCGAGCAGACCGACTGCGACGGCGTCGTGGTCGGCCGGGGCTGTTTGGGCCGACCCTGGCTCTTTGGTGACTTGGCAGCAGGCTTCCGCGGAGAAGACACCCGCTACCGTCCGAGCCTGGTCGAAGTGGGTCAGGCTTTCCGCCGGCACGCAGAACTCCTGATTGAGTTCTTTGGGGACGACGAAGCACGAGCGTGCCGGGATATCCGCAAACACGTTGCCTGGTACTTCAAGGGCTACCCGATTGGTGGTGATTTGAGGGCCCAACTGGCGCTGGTGGACAGCCTCCAACAGATTGATGATCTGTTGGGCACATTAGATCCCGAGCAGGGCTACCCCGGGGAAGACGTCGAAGGCCCGCGTGGCCGGGCCGGTTCTCCTAAGCGCACCGCATTGCCAGAGAACTGGTTAGACAGCCAAGACCTGAGCGAGCGTCAGCGCTCCACCCTGCTCGAAGCAGAACTCGATACGAGCGGAGGCTAGGGTGGCAACTCCAATTGGCTACGGCCCATTTGATCGGGAACGCTTCGTCACCGACCACCACTCCTCAGCGCGGGGGGATTTTCAGCGGGATCGTGGCCGGATCATTCACTCATCTGGGTTTCGCCGTCTCGCCCAAAAAACGCAGGTGCTGAGTCCCACCGCTGGCGTCGATTTTGCTCGTAACCGACTGACCCACTCGCTCGAGGTGGCTCAGGTGGGGCGTGAGGTGGGGCAATCACTGGGGCTCGACCCCGACGTTGTGGACGGGGCCTGCTTGGCACACGACTTAGGACACCCCCCGTTTGGTCACAACGGTGAGACCGCTATCGCCCAGTGGGCGAGTGAATGGGGTGGCTTTGAAGGAAATGCCCAAACCTTTCGGGCCCTCACCCGCTTGGAACCCAAAGTGTTTGACAACGCCGACACCCCCCGCGGCCTCAACCTCACTCGGGCGAGCTTAGACGCGGCGAGCAAATACCCGTGGTTTATCGCTCACGCCGTTGCGGAGGGGGAGGACCGGCTGAAATTTGGGGTCTACGAGGAAGATCGAGAAGTCTTCGAGTGGCTCAGGCAGGGGATTCCCGAGCAGATGGTGTCTATTGAGGCTCAGGTCATGGATCTCTCTGATGACATTGCGTATTCGGTGCACGACTTTGAAGATGCCATTGTCGGCGGATACATCCACCCAGAAGAACTGTTGGGGCGCCAAGGACTCGACCACGTGTTGGAATCGGCCGTGAGTTGGGCGGGGGAATCGCTGGATTCTGACGCCATCGAGCAGGCTTATCGCAGGCTCTCGGCACTCGATACGTGGCCCGCCCGATTCGAGGGGTCTCGGGTGCACTATGCGCAATTGAAAAACTTCACCAGTAGCGCCATCGGCCGCTTTGCGAGCAGTGTGAGCCGGGTAGCGCGAGAGGCACCCGCTGACGCCCCCGAGCGCTACCGCGTCGAATTGTCGGTTCCTGCGCAGACTAGAGCGGAGATTGCGCTGCTCAAAGGCATCGTGGCCTCTGCGGTGATGAGCCACGAAACGCGTCAGCCCATTTACCGTCGTCAACGGGAGCTCCTCGTTGAATTACTGGATGCCCTGTGGTCAGCGGGAGACGAGCACCTCGATTCGGTCTTCGCGGCTGACTTCCGTGAGGCGTCCGACGAACGCGGACAGCGGCGGGCGGTCATCGACCAAGTTGCGTCGCTCACCGACCAAGCAGCCATCGTGATGCACGAGCGCGTGGTGGGAAGCTAGGGGGAGGACTCCTCGGGACGAATCCTCGCCCGAACTAGACTGGCGGGGTGGCTGGACGAATCCGGCGCTCCGACATTGACGAGGTGCGCCAGCGGGTAAACATCGCCGACGTTGTCGGCGAGTATGTCACGCTGAAATCCGCCGGGGTCGGGTCGATGAAAGGCCTGTGTCCGTTCCACGATGAGCGCAGCCCCAGTTTTCACGTTCGCCCTCAGGCTGGTTTTTACCACTGCTTCGGCTGCGGTGAGGGCGGGGATGTGTTCTCATTCATCCAAAAAATGGATGCGCTGAGTTTTTCTGAAACCGTTGAGCGCTTAGCTGAGCGCCTGGGCTACCAGTTGCACTATGAAGACGGCGAGGCAGCGAGCGACGGCCAACAGCGCACGCGACTTCTCCAAGTCAACAAAGAGGCCGAGGGGTTCTTCCGTGAACGATTGCACGAACCAGCCGCGCAACACGCCAGAACGTTCCTCGCCGAGAAAGGTTTCGACCAGCTCGCCGCTGAACAATTCGGGGTGGGGTTTGCCCCCGACTCTTTTGACGCCCTCTCCAAGCACCTCACCCAGAAAGGATTTACGATTCCCGAGCTGGTAGCGGCCGGCGTCGTGAGTCAGGGTGACCGAGGGGTGTATGACCGGTTTAGAAACCGCGTGATCTGGCCAATTCGCGACGTCACCGGCCAAACCATTGGATTTGGGGCCAGACGGTTGTCAGAAGACGATAAGGGCCCTAAGTACCTCAACACCCCCGAGACGGCGGTGTATCACAAGTCTCGAGTGCTCTACGGCTTGGATTTAGCTAAACGCGCCATCGCAAAGAAGCGCCAGGTGGTCATTGTCGAGGGGTATACCGACGTCATGGCGTGTCATCTTGCCGGGATTGACACGGCCGTGGCAACCTGCGGTACGGCCTTTGGGTCTGACCACATCCCCGTGATTCGACGGGTGCTGGGTGACTCCGATAGTGCGTTGGACGACGGGCGCGGCGAAGTGGTGTTCACCTTCGATCCGGATGAGGCGGGTCAGAAAGCGGCGTCGAAGGCGTTTGCTGAACAATCTAAATTTGCCGCCCAGACGTTTGTGGCCGTTCCCCCTGAGGGTCTCGACCCCAACGACGTTCGACTGCAGAAGGGCGACGAGGCGCTTCGTGCGGTGATCGAGACAAAGCGCCCGATGTATGAGTTCATGATCAAGCGCGTACTAGAGGGCACCGATCTCAACACCGTGGAAGGCCGAGCACGGGCGCTACGGGCGGCACTCAGTGTGGTTCACACCATCAGAGACTCCATCGTCCGGCAGGGCTACGTCCGTGAGCTTGCGGGCTGGCTAGGAATGGACCCCGGCGAAGTGCAGAGGGAATACCAAAAGAAGCCACAGGCAGCCACCGAAACCCCAGTTCTCCAGGAGTCCCCGCCACCACAAGAGGCACCTGTCTACCAACTCAGTTCCTTGCAACAAGATCCGGTGACCCTGATTGAGCGCGACGCGCTCATGGTTCTTCTGCAACAGCCCGAGGCGGTGGGGGAAGAGCGTGCGGTGCAGGTGCTGCAGGCAGAATTCACCCACGGCGCTCTCGCAGTGATCCGTGACGCCATACTCTCGGCCTTCGATGACTTCGGAAAGCCCGACTGGGTGACAAAAGTTCAGGCGGAAGTTCCAGAGAGTCTTCACGTGTTTGTGCAACAACTCTCGGTGTTCCCGTTGCCAGAGAAGGCGGATCAGGCTGGACGTTTCGCTCAGGGAGTCACCGCGTCGCTTTTGGATAAAGACCTACTGCGCAAGAAAGCACACCTTCTCGGAATTTTGCAGCGCACCGACTCCACCGCACCCGAATATCGCACCCTGCAACAGCAACTCGTCGACATTGAAGCCACCCGCCGCGCACTAAGGGATGACAACTAACCGTGTCGCAGCACTCTGAGAATCGATACGGGTCAACCCTCGGCGGCCACCGGCCGCTCACACCTGGTCCGATCGCGGTCGAACCGCGGGCCAACCCGGTGTTTGTTGAGGCAGTTCTGGCCGGCGGGGGAGACGTTCAACCCCTATCCCAGGACACAAAAGGGTTGGTCTGGCTGTCAGAAAAAATGGCTGACCAACTCCAGGTCATCCTCGATGAGCACCCGCAGATTGAGTGGGTCCAACTGCCCTGGGCCGGGGTGGACGCTTTTGCTTCGGTCCTATCCGGCTTAGCGACGAGGCCAGAGTCAGAACGGCCTGTGGTGACGAGCGCTAAAGGCGCCTACTCCGAACCCGTCGCCGAGCACGCCCTCACCCTTTTACTCTCGTGCCTGCGGGAAATTCCCCAGAAAGCTCGCTTGGGCAGATGGAAGGAAGAGCGCTCGGGGCTGTCACTGTTTGGCCGGCATGTGGTGATTGTCGGTGCGGGGGGAATCGCCCAAGCCATCATCGACCTCCTCGCCCCTTTCCGAGTCACCATCAGCGTGGTGCGCCGCGACGCGTCACAGCCTCTGCCGGGTGCCGATGCCACGGTGTCTTCCGACAAACTTCTCGGTTTACTGCCTTCGGCCGACGCGGTCATTCTCGCGGCGGCATCGACGGGGGAAACAGCCAAGCTACTGGGAAAGAGAGAATTTGACGCGTTGCCCGATCACGCAGTCGTCGTGAACATCGCCCGCGGTCCCCTTATCGACACCGCAGCACTCGTTGAGGCGCTAACGAGCGGAAGCGTCGCTGCGGCGGGTCTTGATGTGACTGACCCAGAACCCCTGCCCAATGACCACCCGCTCTTTGCCCTCCCGCAGTGTGTGATTACCTCGCATTCAGCTGACACCCCTGAGATGACCGCGCCCCTTTTGGCGGCGCGTGTCACGCACAACGTCGAGGCGTTTATTGCCCGAAATCCGCTGCGCGGTGTGGTGTCTGTTGAGCGCGGTTACTAGCAAAAACATGCCCTGTGGGCTCTGCTAGAGTGTGGGCTCGAGCAATTATTCCTCGATAGCTCAATTGGCAGAGCAACCGGCTGTTAACCGGTAGGTTCTTGGTTCGAGTCCAAGTCGGGGAGCCA
>JBMSHQ010000026.1:0-14119 GCA_049416945.1 Pontimonas sp.
GCCCTGCAACGAGACGAATCGGTGGTGTGGGTAGCGACTAACACAGACTGGACGATTCCGATTGAGCGCGGTGTTGCGCCCGGAAATGGGGCCCTGGTCTCGGCAGTTCATTTGGCGGTGGGTCGTTTGGCCACTTTTGCGGGAAAACCCGAAAAAGCCCTGTTTGACGTGGCAATCGAACGCTTCTCTCACGCCAAGCGTCCACTCATGATCGGGGACCGCCTCGATACGGACATCAAGGGCGCGAATAGAGCGGGAATTGATTCGGCGATTGTGCTCACCGGTATCGACCAGGCCAAGCAGATTCTCGCGGCCGCAGAAGACGAACAACCCACCTACATTCTGGAAGACCTGCGAGACCTTCACCGGCCCTACCCGGAAGTCATCCGAAGTGTCGACAAGGACGGAGTGTCCACCGTCGAAGTCGGTAAGGCGGTGGTGAGGCGGAAAGATCATGTGATTCGGATCGCCCGACACGGAAGTCGCCTCGACACCTTGCGCGCCGGGGCTGCGATCATCTACGACTCGGGGCTGAAAATTTTCGGACTTGATGTCGACCCCGGGATATATTCGTAGCCGTGAGCGAAGTCGATAACTCTCCCGAGCAGCGCATCGCGCAGCTCACAGCAATCGGTGAATTGCCCCTCGATGAGCGCGTCTCCCGCCTGGTAGAAGCCGAGGCGGCACTGCGCGACGAATTGGGCCGCTCGACGGCGGACGACTCCGCTACGTCGTGAGCTCATCGAGGCTCGACCGGGCGCTGGTCGAGCGTGGGCTCGTGTCGACTCGTACCAAGGCCCAGCGCCTCATTGAGCGTGGCGTCGTGGAGGTGGATGGGGAGGCCATTACTAAGACCTCCTTTTCTGTGCCAGATGACGCTGCCATCGTGGTGACTGAACCTGACATGGACGTAGGGCGGGGGGCACTGAAACTTCGGGCCGCACTTGAGCGATGGCCAATTCCGGTAGACGGGGCTAACGCGGTTGATCTCGGGGCCTCAACGGGAGGGTTCACCCAAGTGTTATTGGAGTCTGGGGCCTCTTCTGTTGTGGCAATCGACGTGGGTCATGGACAACTCCATCCCTCACTGGCGGAAGATTCCCGAGTGACCTCGTGGGAAGGCCAAAACGTTCTTGAGCTCACTCCCGAATTGTGGCAGCACAAGAAATTTTCTGAGGCCATTACCGTGGCGGTGGCGGATCTGAGTTTTGTGTCTCTTTCGGCTGTGATTCCCACCTTGGTCGGCCTCTTTGGTGTCCACAGCCACTACATCCTTCTCGTCAAACCACAGTTTGAGGTGGGTCGGAGCGGTATCCGCGGGGGAATCGTGAAGAATGAGCGACTGCGAGAACAGGCGCTTCGAGACGTGGCTAATACCTGTGGCGAGGCCGGCATTCCCGTGCGAGCTGTGATGTGTTCACCGATTACCGGGGAGAAGGGAAATGTCGAGTACCTCCTCTACGCCAGTACAACGTCCAGCGTGTATCCAGCAGAATGGGATGGTCAGATTCCCGTGTTGAGCCCAGGAGAGTGAGCATCATGTCGCGATACATGCTCGTCGTCTCTCACACCGGACGGGAAGAAGCACTCGAAGCGAGCCGTCAAGTCATCCGCACCCTCGCCGACCACGGCGTTACCGCTGTCGCCGACCCCACGCAGCACGATGCTCTCAGTGCGGGCGTAGATGTTGAGGTTGCCCGCCTGGGTGATGTGGCACCATCCGATATTGAATTGGGAATCGTGCTCGGAGGCGATGGCACCATTTTGCTCGCGGCGGAAATTTTGCGTGGTTCTGGCGCACCTCTGCTTGGCGTGAACCTCGGCCACGTGGGATTCTTGGCGGAAAGTGAGCGCGAAGACCTCGCGCTCACGGTAGAACTGGCGCTGGAGAAAAAGTACGACGTCGATGAGCGTCTCACGCTCGATGTCGTTGTCACCGAGAACGCACAAGAAACGTTCCGCACCTGGGCGCTCAACGAGGCCACCGTGGAAAAAGCGGGCGGTGTGAGAATGGTGGAGCTCGTGCTCGAGGTCGATGGTCGACCGGTGTCTAGTTTCGGCTGTGATGGTGTCGTGCTCTCGACCCCGACCGGTTCGACAGCGTATTCGTTTTCAGCGGGCGGCCCCGTTGTCTGGCCACAAGTCCAAGCGCTTCTGATGGTTCCGTTGTCCGCCCATGCGCTGTTTTCCCGACCTCTCGTCGTTGATCCTGATTCCACCCTGGCCGTCGAGGTTGCTGGCAGAGAAGGCCAGGACGCAGTGCTGTGGTGCGATGGTCGTCGAGGGTGCGCACTTCCCCCTGGCTCCCGGATTACGGTGACAAAGAGTAGTGAGCCAGTGCGCTTGGTGCGCCTTCACCCGGCTCCCTTCAGCGACCGGCTGGTGCGGAAATTTAATCTGCCAGTGACGGGCTGGCGTGGCCCGCAAAAGGGCCAAGCGTGATCGACCACCTCGACATCCGCGATCTGGGGGTCATCGCCCACGCGTCCCTGCCATTTGGCCGAGGCTTCACCGTGCTGACGGGCGAAACCGGAGCGGGTAAAACCATGGTGGTTACCGCACTGGGGTTGCTCTTAGGAGAGCGGGCGGAAAGCGCTCGGGTTCGGATGGGAGCAGAGGCGAGCTGGGTCGAGGGGCGCTTTCTGGCTGGTGGGATTGAGCCGGTGGTCGAGAGAGTATCTGAACTGGGCGGTGCCATCGACGAGGGCGAATTGGTGGTGTCGAGGCAGATGTCTGCCGAGGGTCGTTCTCGAGCGGTCATCGGGGGGCGTTCGGCGCCGATTTCCGTGTTGTCTGAAATTGCCGAACAGCTCGTGGTCGTCCACGGCCAGTCTGACCAGATTCGACTGAAGTCAGAATCGGCCCAACGTGAAGCGCTTGATCGCTATGCCGGAGCAGAAATTCACCGGCTTCTTCAGGAATACGCAACGCTTTTTCGCTCACACCACGACAGGAAAGCCCAACTCCGTGATCTGGAAGAAAACGAAGCGGCCAACCGACAAGAAGTAGAGCGGTTGACGGCTGCTGTCGCGGAGATTGAGAAAATTCGCCCGGAATCAGGAGAGGACGAGCGCTTACGTCAGGTAAGTGAAAGGCTCGAGCACGTCGAGGACTTACGACAGGCGGCTGCTGTCGCGGTGCAAGCGATATCGGGCGACACGGTCGGTGACGCGACTGACGCGCGGTCTCAGATAGACCAGGCGATTCGGTCGCTAGAGCGAGTAGTTGATCGGGACGAGAGCCTCGGTCCGATCCTGACCGGATTGCGTGAAAGCCTGTTTGGCCTCGACGACCAGGCGGCAGCCCTCTCGTCGTATCTCAATGGATTGTCCGAGGGCGAAGGTGTGGACCTCGAATCCGTAATGCAACGGCGTGCCGCGATTACTGGGCTGATGCGTTCGTATGGTCCCACGCTGGACGACGTGTTGACGTTTGAAAAGGAAGCGAGTGACAGGCTTCTCGCGATCGATGTGTCAGGCGGAGCCAAAGAGGCACTCCAGCAGCGAATCTCAGAGGACCAGGCCACACTCGACCAGATGACCGAGAGCATCAGCCAACGGCGGAGAGACGCCGCCTCGGAACTCTCACAAAAGGTCAGCGAAGAACTCCACGCCTTAGCGATGCCCGACGCTCAGTTTTCGGTAGACGTCACACCCAAGGAGCCGTCGCTTTCGGGCGCTGACCAGATTGCTTTCATGCTCACCCCTCACCACGGCGCGCCGCCGCGGCCTGTCGCGAAAAGCGCCTCCGGCGGTGAGCTTTCTCGTGTGATGCTGGCGCTAGAGGTCGTCATCGCCGAGGCAGATCCCGTCCCCACCTTCATCTTCGACGAAGTGGACTCAGGCGTCGGTGGCCAAACCGCGCTAGAAATTGGCAGGCGCCTCGCGCAACTCTCCCGCACGTCACAAGTCATCTGTGTCACGCACCTCGCCCAGGTCGCAGCACATGCCGACCACCACTTGCAGGTGGTCAAAGACCAGTCCGGCGAATACACCCGCTCCAGTGTTCGCCTGCTCGAAGGCGAGGAGCGACAAGCGGAAATTGCCCGAATGCTAGGTGGCGACCAGGACTCCCAGAGCGCTCGGGAGCATGCAAGAGAAATGCTGGAGCGTCATTCGGTGAGTCGTGGCGGGGTGGAGTGAAAACCGGTTACAGTTGAGACCCGTGGAGGATGAGGTCCAAAAGGATTTGATCCCGGTCACGAAACACATATTCGTCACCGGAGGTGTGGTTTCCTCCCTCGGAAAAGGTCTCACTGCCGCATCGCTTGGCAACCTTCTCACCGGACGCGGCTTGCGCGTCGTGATGCAAAAGCTTGACCCTTACCTCAACGTCGACCCGGGCACGATGAACCCTTTTCAGCACGGTGAGGTGTTCGTCACCGATGATGGCGCCGAGACGGACTTGGACATCGGGCATTACGAGCGTTTCCTCGATATCAATCTCTCGCGTGCGGCGAACGTGACGACGGGCCAGGTGTATTCGGACGTAATTGCCCGTGAGCGCAGGGGTGAGTATCTGGGCGAGACCGTTCAGGTGATTCCCCACATCACAGACGAAATCAAACGTCGGATGCGTGCTCAAGCGGAAGCTGACCCCAAACCCGACGTCATCATTTCGGAAATTGGTGGCACGGTCGGCGACATTGAGAGCCAGCCGTTCATCGAAGCAGCCCGTCAAATCCGCCACGAACTCGGCCGGCACAACGTGTTCTTCGTTCACGTGTCGCTCGTGCCCTTTATGGGGGCCTCGGGTGAGCAAAAGACCAAGCCCACTCAGCACTCTGTTGCCGCATTGCGCTCCATTGGTATCCAACCTGACGCACTTGTCCTCCGCAGCGACCGACCCGTTGAAGCCGCAAATCGCCGCAAGATCGCGCTGATGTGTGACGTGGATGAGGCCGCTGTAGTCAATGCCATTGATGTGGCGAGTATTTATGACATTCCCACGGTGTTGCACAGCCAGGACCTCGACGACTACATCATCGATAGCCTGCGACTGAACGCAGGCGAAATGGTGTGGGACGGCTGGTCGGATTTGCTGGACACGGTTCACAACCCCAAGCGGGACGTCACCATCGGCCTGGTGGGTAAGTACATCGACCTCCCCGACGCCTATCTCTCTGTCGTTGAAGCACTGAAAGCTGGTGGATTCCACCACAAGGCTCGGGTAGACATCCGTTGGATCACCAGTGACGACTGCGCCACCGACGAGGGTGCCGCAAAGGCGCTGGCTGGTCTCGATGGCATTTGTGTTCCCGGAGGGTTTGGCATCCGCGGCATTGACGGAAAAGTAGGGGCCCTGAAGTATGCCCGCGAGCACAAGATTCCGACTCTGGGCCTGTGTTTAGGTCTTCAGTGCATGGTGATCGAATACGCCCGCAACGTCGTGGGCCTCGCCGGAGCATCCAGTACCGAGTTTGACCCAGAGAGCAAGTACCCCGTCATTGCCACGATGGCCGAACAAGTCGACATCGTCGATGGCAAGGGTGACCTGGGTGGCACCATGCGGTTGGGTCTCTATGAAGCAACCTTGCAAAAGGGTTCACAGGTGGCTCGGCTCTATGGCGCCGACACAATCACGGAGCGTCATCGCCACCGCTACGAAGTGAACAATGCGTTCCGGCCCCAATTGTCGGACGCCGGCCTGGTGATCTCTGGGCAAAGCCCCACGGGCGACTTGGTGGAATTTGTGGAACTTCCCGCCGACGTCCACCCGTTCTATGTCTCTACGCAAGCACACCCGGAGCTTCGCTCCCGCCCGAACCGCGCTCACCCGCTTTTCGCTGGGTTGGTTGCGGCGGCCCTGGAGCGCCATGAGGCGTCTGAACTTTTCCCGGTGGGAGCCAACCAGGACGCGTCGTGACGCGCGACCAGTTAGTCGATACCCCCGAAGAACCGCCGGTTTCTCTCCGCGAAACCGTCTATACCGGCGCCGTGTGGGATGTGGTGAGGGAAACTTTCGATTATGGCGACGGACAACTCGTCCGAGATTTTGTCAATCACACCGGCGCCTCTGCAGTCGTGGCCCTAAACGAGAGAGACGAAGTCCTCTTACTCCGGCAATACCGACACCCCGTACGTAGCCGCAACTGGGAGCTTCCTGCCGGACTACTCGATCAACCAGGCGAAGACCCTCGGGAATGTGCGATGCGTGAGTTAGCGGAAGAAGCTAGTTACGAAGCTACCGACTGGACCCACATGACGACACTCAATGTGTCGCCCGGTGGCTCCAACGAGCTGATTCATATTTTTCTTGCCCGAGGGCTCTCGCTGGTCTCTCACGACTACGTGCGCACGGGGGAAGAAGCCGATTTAGAAGTGGTGTTCTGGCCTCTTGCCCAGGCGGTTCAAGCCGCGCTACACGGAAAGATTCGCAACCAAATTTCTGTCACTGGCCTACTTTTCGCACATCTGTGGCATGAGCGACGCTAAGTCGACCCCTTTGCAACACCAAGCAGAACGGTTTCTGCGCTACCTCGCCTTGGAGAGGGGCCGTTCAGAGAACACTCTCAAGGCATACCGGGGTGACCTCAGCGGATATGTGACCTGGCTCTCTCACCTCGGCATCGATTCTCCCCAGGCCATAAACGAAAATCGTGTCCAGCTCTTCGCTGCGGGGCTTAGTGGTTCGCCTCGCTCGATTCAACGACGGCTTTCTGCGGTGAGATCATTCCACCGGTTCTTGGTCGAAGAGGGGGTGGCGACATCGGACCCTACATCCCAATTGACTCCACCTGCCCAGCCCGATCGGCTACCCAAGGCACTCTCTATCAGTCAGGTGCAGCGGCTATTGGAAAGCGTCGGCGGCGACGATCCGGTGGCCCTTCGCGATCGTGCGTTGCTGGAGGTGCTTTATGCCACCGGCGCCCGGGTCAGTGAAGTAACTGGGCTGGCTGTTGATGATGTTTTTGGTTCCGACGGCTCGCCAGCGGAACTCCTTCGCGTGGTGGGAAAGGGAAACAAAGAGCGCATCGTGCCGCTAGGTTCGCACGCCCGTAAGGCACTCGAAGCCTATGTGGTGAGGGCCCGGCCGGCCTTGGCTCTCAAGTCGAAACGCTCCAGTGCTGCACTGTTTTTGGGGGCACGAGGTGCGGCGATGAGCCGGCAAAACGTGTGGTTGATCTTGCAACAGAGAGCGGAAGCAGCCAAGTTGGGCGAAAAACTCTCGCCCCACACGCTGCGCCACTCGTGCGCTACTCACTTATTGCAAGGGGGAGCAGATATCCGCGTCGTTCAAGAACTTCTGGGGCACCAATCGGTGCAAACCACTCAGATCTACACCAAGGTCACCATTGACTCACTCAAAGACACCTTCTACGCCGCCCATCCTCGAGCCACGGGGTAGTGAACAGTAGACTGTTGGCATGACTCCGGCCGCAAAAAATTCCGCCAAAACGGGCCCTACGGGCCGTCCGTTGCGGGACTTCCCGGAGCCAGCGTCGCTCAAACAGCACGGTCCGGCCCGAATTATCGCTCTCGCCAATCAAAAAGGTGGCGTGGGTAAGACCACCACAACAATTTCTCTCGCGGGCGCCCTCGCAGAGTACGGCAGAACCGTATTGTTGGTGGACTTTGACCCCCAAGGGGCGTTGTCGGCGGGCATGGGCATCAAGAGCCACGATGTCCCCACTATTTATGACCTGATGATTGGTCGCGAGAAAGACGTGCGACAGGCGATACAGCCGTCCAAAGTCAAGGGAATCCACGTGATTCCGGCAAACATTGACCTTTCGGCTGCTGAAGTTCATCTGGTGAGCGAAGTGGCACGAGAGCACATCCTGGCCAACATTCTCAAACCCGTTGCCGCCGATTACGACGTGGTGTTCATTGATTGCCAGCCCTCGTTGGGCTTGCTTACGGTGAACGCCCTCACAGCCTCGCACGGGGTCCTCATCCCACTCGAGGCAGAGTACTTTGCCCTGCGTGGTGTGGCGCTGCTCATTGACACCATCGACAAGGTTCGTGATCGGCTCAACCCGGCACTCCAATTAGATGGAATCGTCGCGACGATGTACGACGCGAGAACCCTGCACGCTAAAGAAGTGTTGGAGCGGGTAGTGGACGCCTTTGGTGACAAGGTTCTCGACACCGTCATCGGGCGCACCGTGAAATTCCCTGACGCGTCAGTGGCGGCAGTACCCATTACCGAATTCGCCCCCCAACACGCCAGCGCGAACACCTATCGACAACTAGCGCGGGAACTTATTGCGAGGGGCGCTATTGCCTAGTACGACCGATGTCGACCGCAGCGAGGAGGCAACCTCAGGGTCGAGTGACTTCCGCGTGTCACTGGATAACTTTGATGGCCCCTTCGATCTCTTGCTAAGCCTCATATCCAAGAAACAAATGGATATCACCGAGGTGTCACTCGGAGCAGTAACCAGCGAGTTTTTGAGTTACGTAAGCGGCATGGAGGGCGCCGAGGAGTTAGAAAAGGCCAGCCAATTTCTTGTTGTGGCCGCCACTCTCCTCGACATGAAAGTCGTGGGGCTTCTTCCCCAGGGTGACTACGTCGACGCAGAAGACGTCAAGATTTTGGAAGCCCGAGACCTACTCTTCGCGCGCTTGCTCGAATACCGGGCGTTTAAGGATGTCTCGTCCTGGTTTGCTGAGCGTCTCGAAAACGAATCCCGCCGGCACCCACGTGTGGTGGCCTTAGAGCAGCGCTATCGGGACAATACGAGGCGTCTGAGTTGGTCAACAAGCGTCGATGACTTCATGGCGCTAGCGCTCTTGGCCTTGACCCCCCGAGAAATACCTATCGTGTCGCTCGATCACCTTCACGCACCCTTGGTGAGTGTGCGTGAGCAAGCGATATTTGTGTTGGGGGCGTTGCGATCCGGGGAGAGCACTTTCCGCTCGTTGATTGCGGGGGTGTCTGAGCGGGGAGTGGTTGTGGCTCGGTTCCTCGCCGTATTGGAGCTTTATCGGCAGTCGGCGGTGTCATTTCACCAACTAGAGCCCCTTGGCGAGTTGACCGTTCGCCTTATTGATGACAATTTTTCTGACGAACAACTCGCTTCCCTTGGAAGCGAGTGGTCTGAGCCGCCTGAGGAGGCCGCATGAGTGACACCGAAGTCCACGACCACTCAACACCAGTTGAACTAGACGACCTCTCCGGAGCCATTGAGGCTCTATTGATGGTGGCGGACCAACCTCTCGCGGCCGTAGTGATTGCGCAGACAGTGGGCGTTCCCCTCTCCCGAGTGAACGAGGCCATTGGCGCGCTTCAATCGGATTACAACGGGGAATTAGGTGGTCCGCGGCGGGGCTTTGAACTGCGCGAAGTAGGCGGAGGGTGGCGCATCTACGCACGCGAGGAGTTTGATGATGTGGTTCGGAGCATGCTGCACGATGATTCCCCGCAGCGACTGAGCCAGCAGGCGCTCGAAACCCTTGCGGTCATCGCCTACAAGCAGCCAGTGACCCGCTCTCAGGTCTCAGCTGTTCGTGCCGTAAATGTCGACACCGTCATGCGAACCCTGGTTGCCCGGGGCCTCATCACCGAGCATTCGACGGACTCCGAGACGGGTGCCATTTTCTACCAAACCACTCCGCTACTTCTCGAATATTTGGGAATTGAATCGCTCGAACAGCTCCCGCCGATTTCTCCCCTCCTGGACGATGGTCGTTCGGGGTTCGACGATGTCGAGGGTTGAGCCAAGCGGCGAGCGACTCCAAAAGGTTCTTTCCCGCGCGGGAGTCGCGTCGAGGCGTCAGGTGGAACAGTTTTTGCTCGCTGGACGAATCACCGTCAACGGCGAGGTCGTGACTGAACTGGGGCGACGGGTGAACGCCTCGACTGATGTCGTTTCGCTCGATGGGCGCGTATTGCAATTGGACGTCGAACGCCGCTATGTGATGGTCAACAAGCCTCCCAAGATGGTCACGTCGATGAGTGACGACAAAGGAAGGCGTGACCTGGGGGAGTTTGTCGAAGAAATCGGAGAGAGGCTGTTTCCGGTGGGGAGGCTCGACTACGACACGACAGGGTTGCTGCTGCTCACCAATGATGGCGACGCGGCCCAAGTCCTTGCCCACCCGTCTTTTGGCGTAGAGAAAACCTACGTGGCGACGGTGAGGGGTGATGTCGCGTCCAAAACGCTACAGAAGATGAAAACCGGAGTGGACCTCGACGACGGCCCAATCGCTGTTGATCATGCCGTGGTTGTGGGGGAGCCTCGTGGAGGCCGGACAATTCTTGAAATTACACTTCACTCTGGCCGGAATCGAATTGTGCGACGGCTGTGTGAGGCGCTCGGACACCCCGTCGTGACGTTGCAGCGCCGACGGTTCGGCCCCTTTCACCTCGGCGGGCTCAAACTGGGCGCCTGGCGCGACTTGACAGCGGAGGAGCGTCACCAGCTCGCTACGCTAGTGGAATTGGCCAAAAAAGAGTCCGGGGAGGGAAATGATGGCGGCTGATTCTGCGCCCGTGCCCTTTTCGGGTGTCCGGATTGTGGGGACTGGTCTATTGGGCACCAGTATTGGCCTGTCTCTCCGAGAAATGGGTGTTTCTGTATGGTTAGCCGACCAATCATCGTCGGCGTTATCTCTCGCTGAGGACTATGGTGCCGGACGGGCAGAAACGCCCAATGCCAATGACGTTGATCTCGTGGTAGTCGCGACACCGCCCGATGTGACGGCGGGAGTGATTGCGGCGGAGCTCACGGCATTCCCGAAGGCGCTCGTCATTGATGTCGCGAGTGTCAAAGGTGGGATTCTTGCGGAGCTCGAGTCCCTGCAAGCTGATGTCGAGAGATATGTGGGCACCCACCCCATGGCAGGCCGGGAAAAGGGAGGGCCCACCTCAGCTCGGGTGGACCTATTTACGGGGCGACCCTGGGTGGTGTGTTCCCGCGAAGAAATTGATCCCGAAGCGTTGGAGCGAATCTCGCGTCTGGTGAGCGCCTTGGGGGCCAGTGAAGTGCGCATGACAACGGAAGAGCACGATCGAGCGGTCGCGGTTGTCTCTCACCTGCCTCAAGTGGTGAGCAGCGCGGTCGCTGCCGAACTGAACCGTGCCCACGAGACAGATTTGAACCTGGCGGGACAGGGCGTTCGCGATGTCACCCGAATCGCCGGAAGCGATTCGGCGCTGTGGCAGCAGATTCTGAGCCACAACGCCGGGGAGGTTGCCTCACTCGTGCGTTCTGTGGGGGAGAATCTGACTCGCACAGCCGATGCGCTCGACAAACTCGGCGCGACGGGTTCTAAAAGGAGAATCGCCGAGTTGCTCGAATCAGGAGCGTCCGGTGTTGCTCGTTTGCCGGGAAAGCATGGTCGAAGCGCGCGCTTTGCTTCGGTCACGGTGATCATCGACGACAAGCCCGGCCAATTGGCCGCTCTCCTCACCGAGGTGGGTGAGATCGGAGTGAACCTCGAAGACATGACGTTGGAGCATTCACCCGGTGCGGCCGTGGGTTTTGTGGAGCTGTTCGTCGAACCCTCGAGTGCCTCGACGCTGGCTGATGACCTCGATAGCCGCGGTTGGCGAATTGCAGGAGAACGCTCGTGAGTGTCGTTGTGGCGGTGGATGGGCCCGCAGGGAGTGGAAAATCGAGTGTGTCGAAGGCTGTGGCGCGACAACTCGGTTTTTCCTATTTGGATACCGGGGCTGCGTATCGGGTGGTCACCTGGTCGTGTCTCAATTCCGGAATCAATCTCGAGGACGAGTCGGAAGTGGTGGAACACCTTGGCTCAATGAATTACCGGGCTCCACTGGACCCCGACCGCCAAGTGATCGAGCTGGGCGGAGTGGATATTACGGAGGCCATCCGGAGTGAGAACATTTCCTCACACGTATCGGCCATTGCCAAACACCCTCAGGTGAGGGTGCTTCTCAATGAGGGCTTTCGAAGTCTCGCTGATTCTGCAGAAGAGGGCATCATCATCGAAGGTCGGGACATTACGACGATTGTCGCACCTGACGCTCCGGTGAGAGTGTTGTTGACGGCCGACGAAGACACACGTATTCAGAGACGACAGGCAGAAATGGGCAACGGGAACGCGGCTGCTCTTTCCCAACGTGATCAGGCCGACCGAAAAGTGGTCGACTTTATGACCGCTGCCGACGGCGTTCACACCATTGATTCGACCGACCTCACCTTTGACCAAACTGTTCACGCGCTCAAGTCCCTCATTGAGCCCCACCTCGAGAAAGCGGGGGCATGAGATGAGTGCAGAAGAATTCGCTGATGATGACAAGAGAGCCGAAGGGTTACTCGTTGGTCTTGATGACTACGAATTAGAAGAAGAGGATCGCCTTCTTCTCTCAGAAGAGTACGACCCCGCAGAGCTGGGCGCTGTCGAAGCAAGCCTTCCCGTCGTGGCGGTGGTCGGTCGGCCCAACGTGGGTAAATCCGCATTGGTAAACAGGATTTTGGGTCGCCGCGAAGCCGTTGTGCAAGACATTCCGGGAGTTACCCGTGACCGTGTGAGCTACCCGGCTGAATGGAACGACCGTCGCTTCACCCTCATGGACACGGGAGGGTGGGAGCCCGATGCGAAAGGGCTTGACCAGTCCGTCGCCGTTCAAGCGGAAGTCGCCATCGATCTGGCGGACGTCATTATCTTCGTCGTCGATTCGCGAGTGGGAGCGACCGCGACTGACGAGCGCGTGGTGGCGCTCCTGCGCCACAGCGGTGTTCCCGTCGTGGTTGCTGCCAACAAAGTGGACGACCAGGGTGGAGAAGCCGATGCCACTGCACTGTGGTCGCTCGGTTTGGGGGAGCCGTGGCCCGTATCGGCTCTGCATGGCCGCGGTGTCGCCGACATGCTCGACCACATCTTGACCCTGCTCCCTAAAGAATCGAAGACGTCGGGGCTGATGGGTCCAGGCCCCCGCAGGATTGCGCTCGTCGGAAAACCCAATGTGGGCAAGTCGAGCCTTCTCAATAAAGCTGCCCGCGAAGAGCGAGTGGTGGTGAATCCGATGGCGGGAACAACTCGCGATCCGGTCGATGAACTCGTGGAAATCGGAGGCGAAACCTGGCGTTTTGTCGACACAGCGGGTATTCGTAAAAAGGTGCACCTCCAGCAGGGCGCTGATTTTTACGCCAGCCTTCGCACCCAAGCGGCGCTGGAAAAGGCTGAGGTTGCCGTCGTCGTAATTGATGTCACCGAAGAAGTCAGCGAACAAGACATGCGGATTATCGATTTAGTGGTCGAATCGGGCCGTGCCCTCGTACTTGCCTTCAACAAGTGGGATTTGCTGGACGACGAGCGCCGCCGTTACCTCGAGAGAGAAATCGAGACAGACCTCGATCACGTGGCGTGGGCTCCGAGAGTCAATATTTCTGCGAAGACCGGTCGCCACCTCGAGAAGCTTCCTACCGCGCTACACACTGCACTGGAGTCGTGGGACCGACGCATTTCCACCGGGGCTCTCAATGCGTTTATTGCCGAAATCTCCCAGTCGCACCCCCACCCTGTGCGCGGAGGAAAACAGCCCCGCATTCTCTATGCCACCCAGGCCGCGACACGTCCTCCGACCTTCGTGTTCTTCACCACAGGTTTTCTCGACCCTCAATACCGTCGCTTTATCCAGCGTCGACTGCGTGAAGATTACGGATTCGAAGGAACGCCCATTCGTATCCAGATGCGGGTGCGTGAGCGCCGAAGCGAGACGAAGAGGCGCTAATCGTGTCGATGATGCCACCTCCGCTCCCGCCGGAACACCTGAGAGACCCGGGGGACGCCTGGGTGGAAGGGCCGGATGGCAAGCGCTACTGGGGTCGTTTCGGAGCTGCGGGTGCTCTGGTGTGGCACCCGCCCAAGGGGGTACTTCTTCAGTTGCGTGCTGAATGGTCTCACCACGGGCTCACCTGGGGGATTCCTGGCGGAGCGCTCAAAGCGGGGGAGTCAGCTCACCATGCGGCTCTTCGAGAGTCCCATGAAGAAGCGGGAGTGCCGGAGGAAGGGTTAGAAACGCTGCATACAGAAATTTTTGACCTCGGCTTTTGGTCATACACCACCGTCCTGTTTCGCTCTGATTCATATTTCGAACCGGTGGTGAATGACCACGAAAGTGCAGACGTGGCATGGATTTCTCTAGCTGAAGTCGACAAGCTGCCACTGCACCCCGGATTTGCCAGTTCGTGGCCGAGTCTTCGGGG
>JBMSHQ010000027.1:0-14048 GCA_049416945.1 Pontimonas sp.
GTTGTAGCTATTTCTTTCGCTTCTTCGCTGCACGACGCTGAGCGCGGTTACCGGCGGAAGCCTGACCCTGTGATGGGCTAGCTTGACCAAAGGTTCCGCGCTGTGCGGGGGCAGCGGGGCGGGCACCTGCGGGTGCAGGTTGAGTCGGTGTCGCCGAGGGTTGAGTGTTCTGCGGTTGGCGCTGGAAAGCCGACGCAGGTGCCTGCTCGTTTGACTGCACCACCTGGCCCGACTGGTTACGCACTTCCACGTCACCGTCGGCGGTGGGGGCCGAGTAGCTGAGACCCTGCGCGGGAGCCTGCTCCATCAGACCCTTTGCCGAGACAATGGGGCCAACTTGGGCGGTGGGCTGCTGAATCTGAACCTCGAGGTTGAAGATAAAACCGGTCGTGTCTTCACGAATCTGGCCCATCATGCCCTGGAAGAGCGCGTATCCCTCACGCTGATATTCGACCAACGGATCGCGCTGGGCCATGGCTCGCAAGCCAATACCGTCTTTCAGATAGTCCATTTCGTAGAGGTGGTCGCGCCAGCGACGGTCAATCACACTGAGCACCACCCGGCGCTCCAGCTCGCGCATGACCGCTTCGCCCAGAGTGGCTTCTCTCTTGCCATAGGCAATGTTGACGTCGGAGAGGACCTCAAAAATGACGTCGTCAACAGACGGGCGAGAGCCCAGCTGGGTCAAGAGTTCATCGACGGTGATGCTCGTGGGAAAGAGAGTTTTCAGTTCGGTCCACAGCGCTTCGAGATCCCAGTCCTCAGGCGGCAAGTCACCAATCTTCTCTGTGATTACCGTGCGAATGGTTTTCTCGATGAAGTCATGCACCTGTTCTGAGATGTTGTCACCCTCGAGAATGTGGCGGCGGTCGTCATAGATGGCTTGACGCTGACGGTTGAGCACGTCGTCGTATTTGAGAACGTTCTTGCGAATCTCGGCGTTACGCGCTTCGACCTGAGACTGCGCCGACTGAATGGCACGAGATACGACCTTTGACTCGATAGCGAGGTCTTCCTCATCGGGCGAAGTCCGAGCCATCAGCGCCTGGGCAGCCCCGGCGTTGAACAGTCGCATCAAGTCGTCCTGGAGCGAGAGGTAGAAACGGCTCTCGCCCGGATCGCCCTGACGGCCCGAGCGACCGCGCAGCTGATTGTCGATACGGCGAGACTCGTGGCGTTCGGTGCCGAGAACATAGAGCCCACCGAGTTCGCGAACCTTCGCGCCCTCTTCTTCGCAGCGGACTGTCACGTCACGAAAAACCTCGTCCCAGGCAGCCTCATACTCTTCCGGCGTCTCAACTGGACTGAGCCCGCGTTCTGCCAGGGTCTGCACGGCAATGAACTCGGCGTTACCTCCGAGCATGATGTCAGTTCCACGACCCGCCATATTGGTGGCGACGGTAACCGCACCCAACCGTCCCGCTTGGGACACGATGGCCGCTTCGCGAGCGTGGTTCTTCGCGTTGAGCACTTCGTGACGAACACCCTCCTTGGAGAGTGCTTGGGAGATTCGCTCGCTCTTTTCGACGCTCGTGGTTCCCACGAGAACCGGCTGGCCCTTCTTGTGACGCTCGACAATGTCGCGCACGACTTGGCGATACTTCGCTTCTTCATCTCGATAAATCAGGTCGGGCTTGTCCAGGCGAATCATGGGCTTGTTTGTCGGAATCGGGACGACACCGAGCTTGTAGGTCGACATGAGCTCGCCCGCCTCGGTTTGCGCGGTACCGGTCATGCCCGAGAGCTTGCGATAGAGACGGAAGTAGTTCTGCAAGGTCACGGTGGCGAGAGTTTGGTTCTCCGCCTTGATGGGCACACCTTCTTTAGCCTCTATGGCCTGGTGAATACCTTCGTTGTATCGACGGCCCGCCAGGATACGCCCGGTGTGTTCGTCCACAATCAGAACTTCGTCGTTGATCACGACGTAGTCCTTGTCTTTGCGGAAGAGGGCCTTCGCCTTGATGGCGTTGTTGAGGAAGGAAATCAGCGGGGTGTTGGCCGACTCATAGAGGTTGTCGATACCGAGGTAGTCTTCGACCTTTTCAATGCCGGTCTCCAACACTCCTACGGTCCGCTTTTTCTCGTCGACTTCGTAGTCCACACCGGGTGAGAGTCGCTCCGCCAACTTGGCAAACTCACTAAACCACCGGTTGGCTTCCCCTGACGCGGGCCCCGAAATAATGAGTGGCGTCCGCGCCTCGTCAATCAGAATGGAGTCGACCTCGTCAACGATGGCGAAAAAGTGTCCGCGTTGAACCAGGTCGGATTTGCTCAGCGCCATGTTGTCGCGCAAATAGTCAAAGCCAAACTCGTTGTTGGTGCCATAAGTAATGTCGGCCTGATACTGCACCCGGCGCTCTTCAGGAGTTTGCCCCGAAAGAATGCAACCCGTGGTCATCCCCAGTGCGCGGAACACTCGACCCATCAGTTCTGACTGGTATTTAGCCAGGTAGTCGTTCACCGTGACGATGTGCACCCCACGGGCGGGGATCGCGTTCAGATAGGCGGCGAGGGTGGCGACCAGTGTCTTACCTTCACCAGTCTTCATCTCGGCGATGTTGCCCTTGTGAAGCGCAGCGCCACCCATGATCTGCACGTCAAAGTGACGCAGACCAATGGTTCGCTTGGCAGCTTCCCTTACTGCGGCGAACGCTTCGGGGAGGAGGTCGTCGAGCGATTCTCCGGCAGCGTAGCGCTCACGCAGTTCATCGGTCTCAGCCCGGAGATCGTCGTCGCTGAGGTCAACGAAGTCTTCTTCCAGAGCGTTTACGGCCTTCACGCTCTGATTGAGCGCTCGAAGAATGCGCCCTTCGCCGACTCGAAGTACACGCTCAAAAACGTTAGCCACGAAACCTACCTCGCCCCATTGTGTGGAGCGGGCTCGCTCCAAACGGCAATGCTATCAACCAAGCCCTAGCTCTCTTCGAGAGCAATGACTCCGTACTGCCAACCCTTGCGGCGGTACACCACACTGGGCCGGTTGGTTTCGGTATCGACAAAGAGGAAGAAGTCGTGACCGACCAGTTCCATCTGGTCCACGGCGTCATCAGCACTCATTGATGACGCGGGAAACACCTTCCTGCGAATGACAACTGGGCTCTCAGATTGGTCAATCTCACCGAGCTCGTCCTCGCTTAACACGGGAATACTTCCCGTTTCGACCCGTCGAATAACTTCCACGCTCGCGGGGGTCACGTCGATATCGGCAAAAGCATTCGCGCTCACTTCACCCATCGACTTGCTGCGGTGGGCACCGTGGTGGGGCGCGCGCTTGTCCTTCGCCCGTCGCAGGCGCCGCACCAAATGATCAACAGCTTCATCAAAAGCGGTGTATTTGTCGCTGTTTCGAGCCTCCGCCCGGATCACCGGGCCCTTGCCCACAACGGTGAGCTCAACAATGTCCTCGGAGGGTCCCCCGCGACTGGAGTTCTCTCGAGACACCTTCACTTGAAACGTACGAGCGTGCTCAGCCAGTGCGAGGACGCGGTCGGACTTTTCGTTCACGTAATCGCGAAACCGGTCCGGGAGAGAAACGTCGTGGGAGAGAAGTGTGATGTCCATGTGGTCCTCCTGCGTCGTCGTTCGGAATTGTCCCCAGCGTAGACCCGCGACCAACGCGGTGTCACGTCCGATTCACAGACTGCTGATGGGCCACCATCGAGTCCCGCGGGGTCGCTGCCAGGGCGACGGCGGCGACGACGACACCGCCGTTTTCTCGAATCGCACGAGCACACGCTTCGAGGGTCGCGCCCGTGGTGACGACATCGTCGAGAAAAATCACTTCTCGATTGGCGACGGTGCGTTTGACAATGAAGCGACGTGGTGCGGCGAGCCTCTCTCGTCTGCTCAACGTTTTCGACGGCCGGGCCATCCATGACGAGGCATAGCCGGGTATCTTCAGCGCCTGGGAGCAGTTCCAGGTGGTTCGCAGTCGGCCCAGCTCCCGCAAGAGCACGGAAGTGGGTTCGATGCCTCTGCGAAGTCGGCCCCGGATAGTCGAGGGAACAGGCACGATGAGGGCGTGGGGGTGGGCCTCGACGAGCGGTTCCAGTAACCGAGCAAGTGACTGAGCGAGAAAAGGGGCAATTCGGTAGTGTCCTTGGTCTTTGAATCCGACCACTACTGCCCTACTGGAACCCTGATAGTTCGCGCAGGCTCGGACGGGTCGTCCAAAGAGCTCTCGCGAGATTGCCCGCTGAACTTCTATTCCATTGGAGCGAAAAGGCTGTGAGCACGGCACACACAGGGAGGTATCCGGTTCACCGCATCCAACACACTCGACGGGGGCAATGACGGCGAGAGTGTCAGTCAGAACCTGTTGGAGTGAAGGCATAGTTTCAGCAGAGCACCACGAAGTGTCAATTGCTGTCGCCGGGCGCAACCTCGTGAAAGAGGAGCGTCAATAAACAGGTGTGGACTAGCGCTGGGTGACCAATACGCTGGCGCGATCGCCCGTGGCTTGCCAACCGTTACCCCGCGGCTGATAAATCTGTCCCTGCTCGGTAAGTAGCCTCAGACCCGGAACACCACCCACACCGCCGACCAAGGTGACGGGGTCAATGGGGCGCCCGGCATTGGAGACCCGTCCGCTCACGTCTTGGACGACGACCTCTCCGGCAGAGTCTTGACGGGCCACTACCGCTACCTGCGATTCGTCCACAAAAGCGGCATCGACCGCTTGGCCAACGAGAGGGCTGAGTTCGAGGAATTCGCCGACCCCCACCGGTTCACAACTTGCCTGGCGCTGCACCGCAGTCAGCAACACTCGCGTGTTGTCATCACCCTGGACGAGCAACATCAGCCTTGTATTGTCACGCGCCAGCTCAAAGGACACCACTTGCGCCGCATCGGGCAGTTCGACCTCGATGGGAATGACATCGACGAGCGGATCGACCACCCCCGGAGGAAAGACGCGGAGCTCGCCATCGCCCAAATCAGAATTCATCGACCAGATAAACCCGCACGAGTCGATGATGGGGCGAACCAGGTTCTCCCGATCATCAAGGGGTAGCTCAAACACCCCTTCTCCATTGACCCGCCAGAGGCCCCCGGCCCCGACGACGGCGGCCTGGTCGAATTCCGCCGAATAGAAGATTTTTTCTGGCCTCAGACTCAATACGGAAGCTTCTAACTCGTCGATACTCTCCACACGACCCGCCTGGAGGTAACCAAACTCACTTCCCCGCACGACTAACACTCGCGGGTCACGCCCCGACGTTAACACCGGCTGATCCTCTTCGTTGAACGGAATCGCAACGGGAGTCTGGTTGACGGTAATGGCCACGTCAGAGACGTCAGAGATTTGCTGCAAGGTGGTGATCAGCTGCCACCGCATTCTCTCCCGCTGTGTCTCGTCGGCATCAAGCACCGATTCCGACAGGTCCACTTGGGCTTGACCTTCCACCACGGGCACCGGAGAGAGCGCCAATTGGGTACCGGGTGGGAACGCCGAAACGGTGGCGCCCTGGTTCAGCCAATACGAGGGGGGTTGCAGCAGGCCTCGGATTACTTTGGTGAGGACATCGCCGCGCGAGGCGAACCAGCGCACATCCGGAACAAGCTCGCGATAATCCGCTGAGTAGTAGTAGAGGCGAATCGATTCAAATGATTCGCGGAAGGCCACTTCACTGAGCATGATTCCATCGGGGGCTTCAGAGATCCGCCACTGCCCATCGACCTCACTGAGAGAAAAGACCAACTCTTGGGTGCTTTGTGGCGAGACATCTTCGTACCTTCCCGCCTCATCAACACTCGCCACCACAGAAGCGGTGTAGAGCCACTGGTTGGGTTCGAGCGAGCTAATAGTCCAGGCGCCCCCGCTGATGAGTGCGCTTTGATTCGGGTTCCACACCTCACGGTATTCCTCGGTGAGGTAGCTGCGGGCCACCCGGAAATTGTTTTGTGCGGCCGCGCCCGCTGCGATAAACCCCTGAATGATTTCTTGGGGGCTCGCGCCCGCCGTCGGCCCCGGTGGCAAGAAGTCGACTTCAGTGTCGACGGTGACCGTATCCGGGTCAATAGCAACGACCTCGCTCGAGATGGGGAGCTGGGTGCACCCGGCGAGGGAGAGGGCTGCGAGAGCCGCGAGGATACGCCGAATCATGAGGGGCTCATCTCCGTGGCGTCTACGAGCCGACCCTCGCGATCGACAAGGTCGGTTTCCGGGGGCAGGGGAAGCGGGGAATCGTTGACGGAGGATTGGATGCTTCGCGGGAGGACCACACGGAAGCAGGTGCCCACGCCCGGTTCGCTCCACACGTCGATTCGACCATCGTGGGCCAGAGCGTCCTCTTGGGCGATGGCAAGGCCCAGTCCCGTACCACCGGTACTGCGCTGGCGCGAGGGGTCAGCCCGCCAGAATCTGTCGAACACGCGCGAGACTTCTCGCTCGTCCATCCCCACACCCCAGTCGCGCACCGCGATCGCGACGGCCTGCTCGTTGGAGTCGATAAAGGTGACAATCGGTCGCGATTCCCCGTGGTCAATCGCGTTGCCAATGAAGTTGAGAACAATGCGGCGCAGACGTCTTGGGTCAGCCTCCACCTCGCCGTAACCGCCAAACACTTCCAGAAGAAGTGGCGAGCCCTTCTGCTCGGCCAGCGGCGCGAGCTGGTCGAGGCAGTCCTGAACAATTTCGACCACGTTGATGGGCTCGCGGTCGATGTTGACCGCACCAGCGTCGTATCGACTCATTTCGAGAAGATCGGTGAGCATCGACTCAAACCGCTCAATTTGGGTAAGTAAGAGCTCAAGTGAGCGTGCTGATTCTGCATCCAGTTGGTTGCGGCGACCGTTTAAGACATCGGCGGCGAGCCGAATCGTGGTGAGCGGGGTGCGCAACTCGTGGGAGACATCGGAGACAAACCGCTGTTGCAAACGTGAGAGTTTGCCCAGCCGCACCAGCTGGGATTCGATACTTTGGGCCATCTCGTTGAAGGAGCGAGCGAGGGTTGCAATGACGTCGTGTCCGCGAACGTTGAGTCGTTCCTCTAGGAAACCCTGCGCGAAGCGCTCCGCCGTTTGAGCCGCCTTCTTCACCGGGCTAATGGCCAGTCGAACAACTAGCCAGGTGAAAAGAGCAATGATGAGCACCAGCAGAATCGAGCCAACAATCAGCGTTTGCTGCACAAGGTTCAGCGTCGACTGGACGTCGGAGAAGTCGTAGATGAGGTAGAGCTCGTAGGAGCCTGCGGTGGGCACCTGAATCACTGAACCCACCACCACTGCGGGAACGACTTGCCCCTCCACCGTGAGCCCCACCGACTGCTGGTGGAGCTGGTCAGGCGACTGGACGACCGCCTGGCGAAGCCTGGTGGAGAGAATCTCCAAGTCGAGTCCAGAGGTCGATGTTGAGGTCATTGTCTGCGCCGTGATTTGGCCCGGTGTGCGCAGAATCGCAAAACCCCCAGCACCGGGAACCGACTGGTTGGTGCGAATAGCCGTCTGCGCCGAACTATTCGCCGTCTCGACGTCGATAGTTCCCTGGGGCGTGACCGAATTATCAAAGATTGCTTGAATCTGGTTCGAGGTGCGCACACTTTCCGCGACAACCTGGTCGAGACGAGAGCTAAACAAACTGGATTGGATGGTGAGCGACATGTAACCGCCGATGACGGTGACAGCCACTCCGGAGAGAAGCGCCGTGATGGTCACCGTTCGGGTGAGCAGGGATGCTCGCCAGAATCGGACGGGTCCGGCGAGGATGTCTTTGACTTCCCGCCACCAGCGCCACATCATTCGCTTGGCGTCGCCTCCGGCGGGGTCACAGCCTTACCGGAGCGATACCCCACCCCGCGGATGGTCTCAACAATGACCGGATTATCGGGATCGAGCTCAATCTTCGAGCGCAACCGCTGCACGTGAACATTGACGAGCCGGGTGTCGGCCTTGTACTGATACCCCCACACCTGCTCTAAGAGCACCTCACGCGTAAACACCTGCTGGGGTTTGAGTGCCAGCGTCAACAACAACTGGAATTCGAGCGGGGTGAGGTTGATTCGGGTGCCACCGCGACGCACCTCGTGACCGGGTACGTCGATTTCCACGTCGGAAATCTGAATCAACGTCACCTGAGGTTCGTTCGTCTCGGGCGACGGACGCAAGCGCGCGCGAATGCGAGCGACCAGTTCTTTGGGGTTAAACGGCTTCACCACATAGTCGTCAGCACCGTTTTCCAAACCTTGGACGACATCGGCCGAGTCTGACTTCGCCGTCAGCATGATGATCGGCACACCACTCGTCTCACGGATTTTCGCGCAGACGTCCATGCCGTCCATGCCGGGCAACATCACATCGAGCAACACCACATCAGGGTTGACTGCTTCGAGTTGTTCGAGCGCAACAGGGCCATCTTCGGCGTGATGGGTGTCAAAACCTTCCCCCCGGAGCATGATCGTAATCATCTCCGCCAAGGCTTGGTCGTCGTCGACGACCAGAATTGTTGGGGTCACCCCTCACCTCCACGCGCGCGGACCGACGGCTGAGCGCTAAGCCTACACCGACGCCCCGCGGGCATACCGAGGCCTAGTAGCGGTAGTGCTCGACCTTGTAAGGGCCCTCCTTGGGCACGCCAATGTACTTTGCCTGCTCGTCGGTGAGTTCAGTGAGCTCAACACCGAGCGAGCGCAGGTGCAGGCGTGCCACCTTCTCATCGAGGTGCTTGGGCAGCATGTGAACACCGAGTGGGTAGGCCTCCAGGTTCGTGAAGACCTCGATTTGGGCGAGAACCTGGTTAGCGAACGAGGTGCTCATCACAAAGCTCGGGTGCCCCGTGGCATTACCGAGATTCATCAGGCGGCCTTCGGAGAGCATCAAGATGCTGCGCCCGTTGGGCATGTGCCATTCGTGCACCTGCGGCTTGATTTCAACGCTCGTCGCACCGGGGAGAGCTTCCAAACCGGCCATGTCGATTTCGTTGTCGAAGTGACCGACGTTCGCGACAATCGCCTGGTGCTTGAGCTGGAGAAGGTGGTCAACCGTGACCACGTCTTTGTTTCCGGTTGAGGTGACCAGAATGTCGACCTGGTCAATCACACTCTCGAGCTTGGCGACCTGGTAGCCGTCCATCGCTGCCTGAAGCGCGTTGATCGGGTCGATCTCGGAGATGATCACACGAGCACCCTGGCCACGAAGTGACTCGGCTGAACCCTTACCCACATCGCCGTAGCCGGCGACGAAGGCGACCTTGCCGCCAATGAGGGTGTCGGTGGCACGGTTCAAGCCATCGACCAAGGAATGCCGGATGCCGTATTTGTTGTCAAACTTCGACTTCGTCACCGAGTCGTTGACGTTGATTGCGGGGAAAAGGAGTTTTCCCTCTTTGAAGAACTCGTACAGGCGGTGCACACCAGTAGTGGTTTCTTCGGTCACACCCTTGATGTCTTTGGCAATAGCGGTGTACTTACCGGGAGCTTCTTCCAAGGACTTACGCAGAAGCCCCAGAACAACGCGCCATTCTGCGGGGTCCTCTGAGGTGGGCTCGGGCACCGAACCGGCTGCTTCAAACTCGACACCCTTGTGCACGAGCAGGGTGGCATCCCCGCCGTCGTCCAAAATCATGTTGGGGCCCTGGTGACCCGACGCCGACCAGTCAAAAATCTGCTCGGTGCACCACCAGTACTCCTCCAATGTCTCGCCCTTCCAGGCAAAGACGGGAGTGCCCTGCGGGTCGTCGGGGGTTCCCAATCCCACGACGACAGCCGCAGCGGCTTCGTCTTGGGTAGAAAAGATGTTGCAGCTCGCCCAGCGCACCTGCGCACCGAGTGCGACCAGGGTTTCAATGAGCACCGCGGTCTGCACAGTCATGTGCAAAGAGCCGGCGATACGCGCGCCTTTGAGCGGCTGGTGGGGTCCGAACTCTTCACGGAGGGCCATGAGCCCGGGCATCTCGTGTTCGGCGAGACGAATCTGGTGGCGGCCGGCCTCGGCGAGGGTCAAATCGGCAACGCGGTACTGAATGGGGGTAGCTGTCAACATGGGCTCTAGTCTCTCACGACAAAGCCTGTGAAGCTCGTCTGAGCGGGGTGTACTTAGCCCGAGGAAATAATGGCCAGTACTTCGCCCGTTATGTCCTTAAGAAGCGACTGATTGGCCGCTTCAACATTCAGTCGCAGCAGGGGCTCCGTATTCGACGCGCGAACGTTGAACCACCACATTCCCTCGCCTGATGTGGGTCCCACCACGCTCAACCCATCGAGGCGATCGACCTCGCCCCGGCCTACGAAAGCTTCAGCAACGCGGGCCACCGTGGCGTCAGTGTCGGCTACTCGGGTGTTGATTTCACCGGATTGGACATAGGGACTGTAGTCCGCGGCAATCGCGCTCAATGGTTTGCCACTATGGCCCAATTCAGCGAGCACGTGGAGGGCGGCGAGCATGCCCGAATCGGCGCCATAAAAGTCACGGAAGTAGTAATGGGCCGAGTGTTCCGCACCAAACACGGCATTCGTGCGGGCCATCTCGTCTTTGATCAGCGAATGCCCCACCGAGGTGCGCACAGCAACAGCCCCCTGGGCTTCGATGGTTTCTTTCACCACCATCGAACAAATCAGGTTGTGCAGCACCGTGGGCGAGCCCTCCCCCAGTTGCTCACGGACGCGGGTGATTTCACGTTTTGCCACCAGCGACCCAATCACACTGGGGCTTACGGGATCCCCGTGTTCGTCCACCACGAAACAGCGATCAGCATCACCATCGAAGGCGATTCCAATGTCCGCATCGTGTTCGACTACTGCCTTCTGCAAGTCAACGAGGTTCTTCGGCTCAAGCGGGTTGGCTTCGTGGTTGGGGAATGTGCCATCGAGTTCGAAATACATCTCGACAATCTCCAGCGGCAGTGGGGCAAACCCAGCACCCTCACCCAACACGGCGGGAACGGTGAAGCCGCCCATGCCGTTTGCCGCATCGACCACCACTGTGAGGGGCCGGATCTTTTCTAAATCAACGAGCTGTCGTAAATACGACACGTAGTCGCCCAACACATCGGTCTCCCCTGCCCCCTCACCGGGAATTTCGGGGTTCGGGGTGTGTTCCAGAAACGCAATCGCCCGGTCGCGAATCCCCGCGAGGCCCGTGTTCAGACTGACACCTTTGGCGCCTGCTTTTGAAAACTTGATGCCGTTGTATTCAGCGGGGTTGTGGCTCGCGGTAATCATCGCAGCAGCCGCATCAAAGTGGCCCGAGGCGAAATAGGCCATGTCGGTCGAACACAGTCCAATCGGCATCACCGTGGCACCGGCAGCGTGCGCCCCAGCTTCCATCGCCCGCGCGAGCTCAGGTGACGAGGGGCGCATGTCGTGACCGATGACGAAGGGCTTGCCCTCGAGACCCAACTCCCCCACCACCGCCACACCCAACGCATAGGCCACCTGGGGCGTGAGTTGGGTGGCGACCAGGCCACGGACGTCGTAGGCCTTGACGATGTCGTTGAGGGGGTGAGTCACCGTCTCAGACTACTCAGAAGGGGTCAGGCTCTGGGCGGTAGCGCACCACCCGCCACCCCTGCGGCACTGTCAACCGGGTCGCGTGCTGGGGACACAGGTCGTAGGAGTGGGGCTCGGGGTGCAGCGCGAGGGGCCCGACCACCGCTTCAGAGTCGGCGTACACATAAGTGAGGGTGGCTTCTGCGCTGTCGTGACAGCCGACCTTGCTGCAGGTCCGAATTGGCCGTCGTCGCTCCCGCATGATGGGCAGTGTAGTGTTCCCCACTCGACTAGCGTGGGAGGGTGAGCGTGTTGCACGGAAGGTCGCGTCGGCCCTCTCGCTCCCTTACGACGGGCCCTGTCGTCTCGGCGAAAAGACGGCGATCACACGGCTTCTCCGATGTCGTCGAGGCCATGGTCGACTACCTGCGCAAGATCGCCCCAGACGAGCTCAAAGACGTGGTCGTGATCATCCAAGCGATGCCCGACCAGCCCGGCGACGTTCCCGGTGTCGCTCGCTTCCACGTCGACAAGAAGACCAAAACCATTCGGCTCTTTCGTATCCCTATCGAGCGGCTGGGGCATCATCACCCGGGTGATCGATGGTTCGAGCGAATGGTCATCGAATCGGTCGTGATCAAAGCTGTCGCCGAACTCACCGGATTGGATCCGTGGCGGCTGATGCCCGGTCGAGACCCCTGGATTTAGCGGGCGTAGACCGAGACGGCGGGAAGTTGCGCCGGGGGTGGGGTCACCACCACGTGCGCGATCGAACCCGACCCTCGTAATGAAATGGCGAGAGCGACCGGCCCAGTGGTCTCAAACACGTAGTTGCCCCCGCCGTCACCCAGTCCACGTGTGGAAAAAGCCCCTGGCGCCAGTTCTACTCGACCCTGGCCGACCACGCTGGACTGGTCATCACTCACCCGGGCATAGCTCAGCGTGATGGGCTGATCCGAAGGGTTGAACATTTGCAGAGTGCCCTCAATGCCTCCGGGAATGACCGCACTTGATACTGAATCCAAGGTCACAGCGGAGGGCACCCAGGCCAGGTCGGTTTTCCCTTCGGATACCGACGACTGCCTTACCCCGGCGACGACGGGTTGATCCGATTCGATGCGGACCGTGGCGTAACCCTGACCCAACTCTGCCAATTGGACATCCAGCACTCGGCCTGCCTCAAGTGACACTTGACTAGTAATGGCCTCACCCACGGGCTTTTCCACGATCACTTGCGCCTGGGTGTCCGCATCGGGTGCGAGTAGGCGCAACACGGGAGCCACGTCGCTATAGCCCTCCACACCCAAAATGGGCCCCAATACGTCTTCTGGTTCGAGCCACACCCCAGGAATCACCCGCTCGGGTGACGCGGGGGCTTGACTGCTCGCCACATCCGCCCCGTCGGGCTGAAGTCCACGGGTGAGAGACACGTGCAACGCCGCCGTGACGGGGGTGCCTGAGCTCACCACACGAATCACCGGGGAGGCCTCATCCGGCGCAAGACCAGAGAGGGTAAAAAAGCGTTGCTCGCCGGGCTGCACCAAGATTCCCCGCGCACCGGGTGCTGAAATCGGGCCCGAATCCCCATAGAGGCTCAAATCAACGACGGCTTGAACACTCCCAGGGTTCGCGAGCACCAGAACCGACTGTCTACCGGTAGTGGTCGACCCGGCAACGAGCCAGGATTCGCTCCTGGGCTGCTGACAGGAAGACGCCTGGTAACCCCTTGCAAAGGGGGTGTCGATGTTTTGGCTTGTCGTTCCTGCGAGGAACCCGGTGTCAGACTCCTGCGTCGCGAAGACGGCGGGAGAGGCGATTTTGGCATCGGTTCCTGCAAACACATCGAGTAGTTCTTCGCTACTGAGCTCAATCAGCTCGGGATCCACTCCCAGGAGGTTCAGCGCGGTCTCACCAAAACCTCGTGGGGTGGTTTCTTGTTGCACAAAACCCAAGAACGGCCCCGCACACACCACCTGCTGGTCAGGAGCCTCGGCGCTCACCGATACCGGCTGCAGGGCCTCTCTTGCTCCAGGGAGTGCCTCGGCAAGACCCTGGGGTACGCCCTGGGCAACCAGGCCGATACTGAGCGCCACGGCCCCGAGACCTAACACCGTGGACGCCAACCGGCCGATGGTGGGTTGGGTGCTGCGAGGGGTCATCTCACTCATCGACGTCCTCCTCCAAGGCTGAGGCTAACGACGTCTCACTATCTCCCTCTTCGCTCAGCCGTCGCGGGGTGCGCTCGGTGGGAAGGGCGAGAACTCCCCAGAGCAACCAGGTAATCCACAACAGCGAATCCCAGGACGCTTGGCTCGGCGTTCGGGGCACCTCGGCCACGGGTTTTTCTGCGACGCCCGTGACCTTGAACAACACTCCTGCTTCCGATTGGCCAGAGGGTATGAACTCCGCCCGCCGGCCCATCGCAAGCGCTGCATCACTCTCAGGGTCACCACGGAAGAGAATGAAGCGGATCCCCGCTTCACGCAGGGTGGGAAGGGGATTACCTGCTGAGGGTTGAACAATCGCCGCGGCGATAGTGGCGAGGTCATACGACGTTTGTGAGAGCTCGAGAGGGCGCAAGCGGTAGAGGCTGCTCTGTGTTTCGAGAAACAGCCCCGCCCCTTGCTT
>JBMSHQ010000028.1:0-13514 GCA_049416945.1 Pontimonas sp.
GCCAAGTGGTACTGGTTTGAAGGTAACTTCGAAGCATACGAGCAGAACAAAGTTGAGCGGCTCGGGCCCGAAGCGGCCGCACCACACCGTTCGACCTACCGCAAGCTCACTCGCGACTAATCAGATGAGTCACAACTTCTCGCTGCCCACCGCCGAGTCAACGCAGGATTTGCTGAGTTTCATCCAGCGCGCGCGCCGAGTCAACGACGGGGCTGCCCGATTGATTGCGCAAGATGGCTTCCTGCAGGCATATGTCGGGGTGCTATTCCCCCGAGGACTGATCGATCGCACCCCCACGGTGTTAGGCCTGCGGGTGTTTCGGGTGATGGAGCATCCGCGTTTTGATGTGGTTGTCCCGCTCGAATCCCTGGCCTTTCGCCTTGAACGTGCCCTTGATGCTCACACCCAGGGGGCAGTGGACGTGCAGACGCCGACGGAGAGCCCCTCAATTCAGTGGGCCGCCGTGACGCCACCTCGCGATGGTTGGCGCAGGCGACTCGGAGTCTCTTCCTCGCAACTGGCTGATGTAGCCCAACAGGGAGTGGCGCAGGTTGCGGCTGCACTACCCGATGCGGCGGGCGAAGCCGTGATTCAAAAGGTCCGAGCAGAAGTGTGGGGTCAGTCAATCGGGAAGAAGAAATCCATTCCGTGGGCCGCAGGTTTTGCCGCGGATGCCCTGGGGTTTGTCGATGGCAAGAATCTCGCCGTTCATTCAGTCGATAACTGGATTCGTGTGACCTCAAAGAACGGCTACGTACTCGTCAAGGTTCAGGGCGAGCCAGAGGGTCTCGACGACGAGTAGCTAGGGCTCGAACGTGTTCACCATCGAGTGCGCGGCACGCTCCAAATAGTCCCAGAGCATGGCTCGATCCAGTTCGGAAAGACCCAGTGAGTCCACCGCGGCTGACATGTGAGAAAGCCAGCGGTCTCTCGCGTCGGGGTTGACTTTGAAGGGCATGTGCCTCATCCGAAGCCGCGGGTGACCGCGCTGCTCGGAGTAGGTGTGTGGCCCGCCCCAGTACTGTTCGAGAAACGAGCGAAGACGCCACGCGGCCCCTTCCATATCCTCATCGGGATACATCGGTCTCAGCACGGGGTCTGATTTGACCCCTTGATAGAACGCATCAACCAGTTTGACGAAGGTTTCGTGGCCACCAATCTGGTCGTAGAAACTCTCGCCCGTGCCCTCTTCGCTCACTCGTCCCCGTCCAAGTCGGCTGGAAGTTGCTCGCGAGCGGGCGTTGAGGGTGTGGCCCTCCGGGATGCGCTACGAACCCCCTGAATTCCGTCGAGAACCATTCGGTTGAGCGGTGGCAAATCGATGCCTTCTTTATCGAGGGTGCTCTTGATATCAGCGTGAAGCGCGCGCTTTGCCGCCCACTGTTCACCGCCACGAACCTTCAACACCAATCTCACGACGAGGGCTTCGGCGGAAATCGATTCGATACCCCACACTTCGGGGTCTTCCAACACCTTTCGTTTCCACTCCGGTCTCATCCGAAAAGCCCGCGCGGTGTCAAGAAGTCGTTCTTGCACTTTGGCGACGTCAGAGTAATAGGGCACCGGAATGTCGAGAATCACTCGTGCCCAGTCTCGGGAATAGTTACCGACGTGAAGAATCTCACCGTTTCGAACAAACCACAGCGTGCCGTTGACGTCGCGAATCTCAGTGATCCGCACGCCCAGGCGCTCGACGACCCCCGAAACGTCGCCCACGTTGACCACGTCACCCACGCCCAATTGGTCTTCAAACACCATGAACATGCCGTTCAGCATGTCTTTGACGAGCGACTGGGCGCCAAAACCCAACGCGGCACCGATAATTCCGGCACTGGCGATCAGGGGGGTAATTGATAGACCGGTCTCAGAGAGCACCATCAGAACAACGATGATCCCGATGGTCCAACCGGCAAAGTTATTGAGCACCGTCCCGAGCGTTCGGGTGCGCTGGACTTGGCGCATCGCTTCCACCGGGCTCGTCTCTAACGCCTGGGTATCTTCAACTCCGTGGGCTTTCTTGACCCCGGTCACGACCTGTTGCACGACCCGCCTGATGGAAAGACGGACCACCACAATCGTGATAATTCCGCCCAAGAGAATGAGGGCTATCCGTGCGACGACTTCATCGCCGCTAAAAAAACCTGTCAGGGCGTTCCACCAGCCGGTGCTTTGTTCATCCACGGCCCCATGCTACGCCGGCTAGCGAACTAAGCAGATTCGGCGTCGCGTGCTTGAGCTTTTTGAGCTCGAAGAATTCCAGCGAGGTTCTCTTCTACTAAGCGTCTGAGCGCCGGAGCTGCATCGGCTGTGTCGAGCCAATTTTCACTCGCCTCGCGCACTCGGTCGTTTACTAGCGCAACGGGGAAGAGCCCATCGACCAGGTACTCAGCAATTTTGTATGTCCGGCTTTCCCATAGTCCCACCAAGGAATCGAAGTAGGGGTCAACGAGGTCTTCCAGCAGGCTCGGATCGTTGACGTGGTTGTAACCCATCGTCATCGAGCGAACGATGGCGTTAGGAATCGAATCGTCTGAGGTGAGAAGCGAGAAAGTGTCCTTCTTTGCCTCGGCCGTGGGAATCATCGCTCGAAGTCGGGCCGCCGCCTGCTGACCATTTGAGGTGTTGTCTGACGCGAGCCGTTCGCTAATGTCCTCTTCACCTGCTTGTCCGATGAGCACTAGACCAGCGAGCAGTTCCCACGCCAAATCGGTGTCAATGGCGAGGCCTGGCAGAGCATCCGAGCCCTCGAGGAGCGCTGTCAGCGCCGCACCGTGCTCTGCGGTGCAGGCAAGTGAGGCGAACGCCTTTACAAACTGGAATTGCGCGTCGGAGCCGGCTTCAGCCCTCCTGCTCCACTCCAGCAGGGCATCCGCCACCTCGCGCTGCGCTTCGGCAACGGTCTCGGGTGCGGCATATAACTTCGTCACGGCAGAGAGTTGGCCCAGCGCGGTACGAATCGTGGTGCTTTCGCTTTCTGACTCCAGATTATTCAGGATGAGCGCGCGGAAATCGCGGGCGCGAATTTCCGCGTCTCTCGTACCATCCCAGGCGGCCCCCCAAATCAACGCACGGGTGAGCGGAGAGCGGAAGGATGAGAGGTTATCCAGGGCAAAGGCCATCGAGTCCTCATCGAGCCGGATTTTTGCATAGGCCAAATCGTCGTCGTTAATGACGATGGCGTCTCCGCGGTGAATCCCTACCATCTGGGGAATCTGGCTCAGTGCCCCATCGATGTCACATTCCACACGGTGAACCCGCTCGACGCCATCGCCCTGTCGTTGATAGACGCCGATAGCGAGTCGGTGGGGACGAAGAGTGGGCCAGTCGTCGGGTGCCGTCTGTTCAATGGCAAAGGAGGTGATGACCCCGTCGGAATCTGTTTCGATCACCGGGCGAAGTGTGTTCACTCCGGCGGTTTCTAGCCACAGCTTGCTCCACGTCGTGAGGTCGCGACCGCTGGTGACCTCGAGTTCTGCGAGGAGGTCACTCAGTTCAGTGTTCGCCCACTTGTGTTTCTTGAAGTAGTTCGACACCCCCCGGAAGAAAGCGTCTTCGCCCACCCAGGCCACCAATTGTTTGAGAACCGAGCCGCCCTTGGCGTAGGTGATGCCATCGAAGTTGACCTGCACGTCTTCCAGGTCGTTGATGGTGGCAACAATGGGGTGAGTTGAGGGCAGCTGGTCTTGCCGATACGCCCATGATTTTTCCATCGCCTGAAATGTCGTCCACGCTTCGGTCCATTCGGTCGCCTCGGCCGTGGCAATCGTGGAAGCCCATTCGGCAAAAGACTCATTGAGCCACAGATCGTTCCACCAGCGCATCGTCACGAGGTCGCCAAACCACATGTGGGCGAGCTCGTGCAAGATCGTGACAACCCGGCGCTCGCGAATTGCGTCGGAAACTTTCGAGCGGAATACGTATGACTCGGTGAAGGTCACCGCGCCAGCGTTCTCCATCGCCCCAGCATTGAATTCGGGCACAAATAACTGGTCGTATTTGTCGAATGGGTAGGCCAGGCCGAACTTGTCTTCGAAATAGGAGAAACCTTTTCGGGTGATGTCGAAAATGTAGTCGGCGTCGAGGTAGTCGAACATCGAGGCTCTGGCAAAGACCCCCAGCGGGATGGTTTTGCCATTCGCACTCACCAGCTCACTGTGCACCGACTGGTAGGGGCCGGCGATGAGGGCGGTGATGTAGCTCGAAATTCGCGGGGTTGCGCTAAAGCTGAACACCTGCGCCTCGCCCTGGGCCACCGGTGTTGGCGTGGGTTGGTTGCTCACTACCGTCCAGCCCTGTGGCGCGGTGACAGTGAATTGAAATGTTGCTTTCAGGTCGGGCTGTTCAAAAACAGCAAACACCCGGCGCGAATCGGGAACTTCAAATTGGGTGTAAAGGTACACCTCGCCATCCACCGGGTCGGTGAACTTATGCAAACCCTCCCCAGTGTTGGTGAACAAAAAGTCCGCGTCGACCACCACTGTGTTGTCCTGGGCTAAGCCCTCCAGGTCAATACGCGTACCATCCGACACCGCAGACGAGTCCAGTTCGCGCCCGTTGAGTGTGACCGCGTGCACCGTCGAGGTGATGGCGTCGAGAAAGGTGGTACTTCCGGGTGTCGCAAGAAACTCAATCGTGGTGCGACTGCGAAATGTGGGGGAGTGAGCCGCTTGGGAGAGGTCGATGTCAATCAGGTAAGAGCGAACGGTGATGTTCTTAGCCCGACTGCGGGCCTCGCTCCTCGTGAGATTCTCGCCGGGCAATGCCACTCCTTCGTTGCTCGTGTGATCCGCGCCCATCGCACGTTCGACCTAGCCTAAGCCGAGTGCCTAAAACCCGCTGACAGCAGGAAAGAAGAAGAGAAGTTACTTCTCGTCGACCTCGACGGTGACTTCGACAGCTTCGAGAATCTCTTCCTCTTCCGCTTCGGCGTCACGCGGTGGAACCGGCTTCGCCTCTTCGAGGCTCGGCGGCTGAAGGTTCGTGATCTGAAGGTCGACTTCGTTGGCTGCTGCGCGCATCCGTCGGACGTACTCTTCCAGCATCGTCTGCTGGCGACGCAAATCGCTCATGTGGCTTTCCGCGTCCGACACCATCGAGTTCACGAGTTCTTCGGTCTCTCGAGCAATCGACCGAGAGCGACCCACGGTGTCGCCGATGAGTTTCTCCGCGTAGGCGCGGGAATCGCGAGTGAGCTCATCTGCTCGCTGCTGCGAGTTCTTCAAAATGGTGTCGGCTTCTTGACCCAGGTCCGCAGCACGCTTTGCGGCGTTTTGAACGTGCAAGTCAGCCTGCTGGTAAGCCTTCTGGGCGTATTCGTCGGCTTCCTCGTGGATTGCGGCGCGAGCGCGCTCCGCCTCGTCAATCTGCTGACGAATAGACGCATCGGTCGCCACCGCGCGCTCTTGGGCGGCGTGCAGCAACTCTGAAGCTTCGCGCTTAATCTGTTCGACCTGGCGAGATGCCTCGGCCTTCAGGTCAGCCACCTGCTTCTCAGCCTGGCTAATCATCGTCGCGGCTGCGCGCTCGGCTCGCGTGCGAGTGTTGGTAGCTTTTGCGATTTCATCAGCGGCCTGCTGACGCAGTTGAGCGGCCTCGCGCTCACTCTCTAAACGGAGGTCCTCAGCGGAACGCTGAGCTTCAGACACCAGCTGACGCGATTCTTTGGCGGCTTCTTCGCGAGTCCTGGTGGCTTCGGTACGAGCGTTTGCCAACACCTCAGCAGCCTCGGCGGAGGCTTCTTGAGTGATTTTTTGCGACTGGGCCTCAGCGAGGCGAAGTGTTTCTTCGAACGCTGAACCTAATTCGGCAAAACTCGGTTTCGCCCGGCCAGCTCGTTCGTTAGCGTCCTGCACGTCGCGCTGGAGCCGCTGAATGGTGCGTTGGTCCTCAGCATGGTCGGCTTCGAGCTTCTCCAAACGCGAGGAGAGGTCAGCGATAAAACGCTTGACGTCTTCGGGGTCATATCCCCGGACGGCACGCCGGAAGTCGGGTGTGCTCACTGAAGTCTCCATCTGAGAAGCGGACAGCCATAACGATACGCGAAAAACAGCTGTTTTGCCGAGGGTTAGCTGAGATGAAGCGCACTTCGTCGCCTCCTAGACTGGCGCCTATGCGAATCCACCTTGCCACCGACCACGCCGGGTTGGAATTTTCCCAACAATTAGTGAGCCATTTAGAGGCGGCGGGGCACGATGTCGTCGATCATGGCCCGAGCGAATACGACGCGCTGGACGACTACCCGGGCTTTTGCATCAACGCTGCTCGTGCTGTGGTCGCTGATCAATCAGCAGGTATCGAAGCGCTCGGGGTGGTGTTTGGTGGCTCTGGAAACGGCGAGCAAATCGCTGCGAACAAGGTCGTTGGGGTGCGTGCGGCGCTGGTGTGGAGCGAGGCCACGGCTGCCCTCGCTCGCGAGCACAACGATGCGAACGTGTGCGCAATTGGTGCCCGGCAGCACAGCTTAGAAGAAGCTTTCGCGCTGATTGATGTGTTTATTTCCACGCCGTTTAGTGGCGATGAGCGGCACGCGCGCCGAATCGGGCAAATTCGTCACTATGAAGACACGGACGAGGTTCCCGCCACCGGAACCGATTACCGCGCCTAGTAAATGCCCGAGGGTCACACCGTCCACCGGGTCGCGCGGCATTTCCGCGACGAGTTCGTCGGACACGCTGTCTCCGTTTCTTCCCCGCAGGGTCGATTCGCTGGGGGAGCTCGCTCGTTGGACGGGCACACCATTGTCGATGCCACTGCAGTCGGTAAGCAGCTTTTCGTCACCTTTGACCATGGGCTGGTGATGCGGGTGCATCTGGGAATTTATGGGGCCTGGACCTTCATCTCCCGCGCGAGACACCATTCAATCGGAGCGCCCCGAGCACATCGAGAGGAGGGGCTTAGTGAATCGGAGGCGGATGTTTTCCCACCAGAACCTGTGGGCCAGGTCCGCGTTCGTATCGCCACCGATGAGGTTGTTGCTGATTTACGCGGCCCCACCGCCTGTGAGGTGATCGACCGCGACGAAGCGAAAGCCATTCGTGCAAGCCTCGGACCTGACCCCCTCGTGGACGGCCCTGTCACGGGGCTCAAGCGATTTCGAGAGCGCATGATGGCAACCCGGACACCCGTCGCACTGGCGCTGATGAACCAAAACGTCGTCGCGGGAATCGGCAACGTCTATCGTGCGGAGATTCTGTTCCGCCATCGCCTCGACCCCTACGCCCCCGCGAATTCTCTGCCTTCTGAGGTGC
The DNA here is from genome assembly GCA_049416945.1 of Pontimonas sp. Taxonomy (GTDB): domain Bacteria; phylum Actinomycetota; class Actinomycetes; order Actinomycetales; family Microbacteriaceae; genus Pontimonas. Next base: position 7,248 of record JBMSHQ010000028.1, read on the forward strand.
TTGACGCGCTGTGGAAAGACTGGGGGGTGCTGCTCAAAGATGGTGTGAAAACAGGAGTGATGCGCACCCGCAGTGACCTCACCGCTGCCCAGCGAACCCGCTCGCTGCGCGATTCCCGCATTCGCTATTACGTCTATAAGCGGCAGGGAAAACCCTGCCGCGTGTGTCACAACCCCGTCGCGCTCGCGGAAATGGCCTCGAGAAAGCTCTACTACTGCCCCCACTGCCAGGTCGTACCTCATCACGAGTAGATAGAGTTTCAGCGTGATTCTTCGACGCGCAGCACTACTGGGCCGCCCCGAGTCAGAACGCGTCGATATGCTGCTTGAGCGCGGCGTCATTGCCGCAATCGAATACGCAGGCCACCTCGCAGGTTCCGAAGAGCACGAAGAAATTGATCTCGACGGCCGGGTCGTGGCTCCTGGCCTATGGGACGAACACGTGCATTTGGGCATGTGGGCGGAATATCGCCGAAGGATTGACCTCACTGCGGCGACAAGTCCGGATGAGGCCGCTCGATCAATGGCTGCACGACAAGATGCCATTAGTGACCCCATTGTGATCGGGGCGGGCTATCGAGACGGACTGTGGAATGTTCCCAAGAGCCGGGCACTTCTCGACCACTATTCCGGCTCTCGCCCCTGGGTGCTATGGAGTATCGACATTCATTCCTGCTGGGTTAACTCTGCCGCCATCGAGCTGTTGGGACTCGACGCGGCAGACCAAGACGGTGTGCTGCGAGAAAACGACGCCTTTGCTCTCGCCGGCAGACTCTCCGATGTTCCCGAGGCCACACGGGACGCCTGGGTCGACGAGGCGATTGGAGAAGCCAGCACCAGGGGAGTGGTGGGGGTTGTCGACCTCGACTTGGATGACACCCACGCGAACTGGACTCGCCGCCGGGCGGGGGTGAGCGATTTTCCGATTCGAGTGGAGGCCGGGGTGTACCCGCCCTATTTTGATGGTGCCATCGCACGAGGTGATCACACGGGAGCCCCCATTGCGCCAGGGGTGAGCGTAGGCCCCCTGAAGGTCATCACCGATGGCTCGCTCAACACTCGCACCGCCTTTTGCTACGAGCCCTATGTGGGAATGGATTCTGACAATCGCGGGTCGATGAACTTTGAGACTGACTACCTCGAAGGGCTGTTGAAGAAAGCCAAAGAGCACGGTTTTATGGCCGCTTTCCACGCAATCGGTGACGAAGCGAACGACATCATTATTGGGCTGTTTGAATCTCTTGAGCTCTCCGGCCGAATCGAACACGCGCAGCTTCTTAGACCCGATGCGTTTGGCCGCTTGGCCAAGGCTGGTTTGGTGGCGAGCGTTCAGCCGCAGCACGCCATCGATGACCGCGACGTTGCGGATAAATACTGGGCTGATCGCTCTGGCCGAGTCATCGCGCTGCGCAGCATGCTCGATCATGGCGTGTCGCTTGCTTTCGGGTCTGACGCTCCTGTTTCGGCGTTACACCCGCTGCACCAAATTGCGGCCGCGGTCACTCGAACCGATGATGGGCGAGGACCGTGGCATCAGGAGCAGCGCATTAGTGTCGCTGAAGCGTTTGACGCCTCCACGAGAACGACAGTCAGTGTGGGACAGCCGGCGGACGTGGTGGCGCTGGGTGCTGACCCGCTGTGGCTTGAGCGTGCAATGTCGCACGACCCCAGTGGTCTCTCCCAGGCGCTTAGGGCGTTGCCGGTGGAGTTGACCATCGTGGATGGTCGAGTGACCCACGATTTAGTGAGGTAAGTGGAGGGGATGACGGGAATCGAACCCGCACCATCAGTTTGGAAGACTGAGGCTCTACCATTGAGCTACATCCCCGGAGCGTGTAGCGCGTAGTAATCGTAGCGTACCGCTTCACCGAGCTCGTGGCCCTGCCACTAGACTGTTGGGCGGTCGTCCACCCGGTGCTCTAAGAGCGATTCGGCGCGGTTCGATCCGTGGGCCTCGGGGTGTAGCTCAGCTTGGTAGAGCACCCGCTTTGGGAGCGGGGGGTCGCAGGTTCAAATCCTGTCGCCCCGACCAGCCCACACACGTACACACGATTTATGGAGAAGACTTTTGCCCACCACCACTACTGAAAAGCTTGGCCCCACTCGCGTGAAGCTCACCATCACCGTGAGCCCGGAGGAACTGAAGCCCGCCATCGATCACGCCTACAAGCACATCGCCGAGCAGGTGACCATTCCGGGTTTCCGCAAAGGCAAAGTTCCACCCCCCATCATTGACCAGCGCGTGGGTCGCGGCGAGGTGCTGAACCACGCCGTGGGTGAAGGGCTCGACACGTTTTTTCAGCAGGCGGTAACCGAGCAGGGTCTGATGACTTTGGGTCGCCCCGAAGCTGATGTCACCACCTGGCCAAAGGAAGACGACTTCTCAGGTGATTTGGTGGTGTCGGTGGAAGTCGACGTGCGCCCGGAATTTGACCTGCCCGACTATTCGAAGTACACCCTCGAAGTGGAGCCCATTTCGGTCGACAAGAAGGCCGTGGAAGACGAGCTCGACAGTCTGCGCGAACGTTTCGCCGCGTTGGTAAGCGTTGACCGCCCGATTAAGACCGGTGACTTCGTCCAGATTGACCTCGTGGCCAAGATTGGTGACAACACCATCGACACCGCGAACTCGATTAGCTATGAAGTCGGCTCGGGCCAGCTGATTGACGGCATTGACGAAGCACTCGACACCCTCACCGCGGGTGAGGCCACCACCTTCACCTCCGAACTACTCGGCGGTGACCACGCCGGCGAGAAGGCCGAAATCGAAGTCACCGTGCTTTCTGTCAAAGAGCGCGAGTTGCCCGAGGCCGATGATGAATTTGCTCAAATTGCCAGCTCTTTTGACACCATCGCTGAGTTGCGCGATGACCTCAAAAAAGAGGTCGAGCGTAAGGGTCGTCTCGCTCAGGCCCAGGAGGCTCGCGACAAGCTCGTGGAGAAACTCCTCGCTGACGCCAAGCTCCCTGTGCCCGAGGCCGTCGTTGAAGCAGAAGTGCACCGCCACCTCGAGCAAGAAGGCCGGTTGAAAGACGACGAGCACCGCAAAGAGGTGACCGAGTCGACCGAGAAGTCGCTTCGCACCCAGTTCGTCCTCGATGCGCTGATTGCGAAGCTGGAGGTCACTCCGACGCAAGAAGAGCTCTCGTCCTATCTGGTGCAGTCGGCGGCTCAGTACGGCATGGACCCTTCCGAGTTCATTCAGGCGCTCGGCCAGGGCAACCAGCTGGGGGCGGTGGCGAATGAAGTATCGCGTTCCAAAGCTCTCTCCGAGGCGCTAAAAGACGTCACGGTGAAAGACACCAAGGGTAAGAAGGTGGACCTGTCCGAATTCCTTGGTCAGGCCGCGGAAACCCCGGTCGAGACCGATAGTCACGACCACGACTAACGGCGCGCCCTCTGCCCACGGCGAACAGGCCCGTGTGGGAGCGTGGTCGCTCACTACTCTCGAAACTGACTGATACCTGTGACCCTGTGAGGAGATCATGCCCGAACCGATGATGCAGCAGAGTGTGTTTGACCGTCTGCTGAAAGACCGGATTATTTGGCTGGGCTCTGAGGTCCGCGACGACAACGCCAACGAGATTGCCGCCAAGTTGCTCTTATTGGCAGCAGAGGACCCCGAGAAGGACATTTACCTCTACATCAACTCACCCGGTGGCTCGATTACAGCGGGTATGGCGATCTACGACACCATGCAGTTCGTGCCCAATGACATCGTCACTGTGGGTATTGGTATGGCGGCGTCCATGGGCCAGCTGCTGCTCACCTCAGGCACGAAGGGTAAGCGCTACATCACCCCGAACGCTCGCGTTCTGTTGCACCAGCCGCACGGTGGCTTTGGTGGAACTGCGAGCGACATTCAAACCCAGGCTCAACTGATTAACGACATGAAGCGAAGCCTCGCGGAAATTACCGCCGAGGCGACGGGTAAAACCGTCGAGCAAATTATTGCCGATGGTGACCGTGACCGCTGGTTTAACGCTGATGAAGCGCTGGAATACGGCTTCGTTGACCACATTCGCGCCTCGGCGAGTGACGTGGTCGGCGGCGGCGGTACCGAGCAGGGCAAAAAGAAATAGGTAGGACGATACTGATGAATAACTTCTCTATGCCCGAATCTCGCTATATCCTGCCGAGTTTCGAAGAGCGCACGAGCTACGGCTTCAAGCGCCAAGACCCCTACGCCAAGCTGTTTGAAGACCGCATCGTTTTTCTCGGCGTCCAGGTTGACGACGCCTCTGCCGATGACGTGATGGCGCAGTTGTTGGTGTTGGAGAGCCAAGACCCCGACCGCGACATCGTGATGTACATCAACTCTCCCGGTGGCTCGTTCACCGCGATGACGGCGATTTACGACACCATGCAGTACATCCGTCCGGAGATTCAGACGGTCGTGCTCGGTCAAGCGGCCTCTGCTGCTGCCGTGATTCTTGCCGGGGGAACTCCGGGCAAGCGTCTCGCACTACCCAACGCCCGCGTGCTCATTCACCAGCCGATGATGGGTGAAGCGGGTCGCGGCCAAGCCTCAGATATTGAGATTCAGGCGAAAGAAATCGCTCGCCTGCGCGAATGGCTCGAGGAAACCCTCTCCAAGCACTCGAAGAAGTCGGTTGAAGAAGTCAGTCGCGACATTGACCGCGACAAGATCCTCACCGCTGACGAGTCGCTGGAATACGGCCTGATTGACCAGGTGCTGACCTCCCGCAAAGGCATGGTTGCCCCGGGGCCCAAGCCGGTCGCGGCGAGCTAGTTTTTACGCCTCCGCCACAGAAGCGCCAGCGCGGCAATAGCTGCGGCGGCGGTGAGGGATCCGGCGACAATAGTTCCCATTCCGGGCGACTCGCTCTCTGGAGTGGCGGGAATAGGTTCTGAATCAGTTTCGGGCGCACTCGATATCGGCTCGACCTCCTGGATGGGCGCGGCTTCGTCCGACACGGGTTCCTCTCCGCACACCGGAGCAGACCCGAGGCCCGTCGCGGGCGTGTGATCGGCAGTGGGCGCAAAGCTAAAGCCAAATCTGTCTGAAATCGTGTGGCCGTCCTCACTCACAAGCTGATAGGTGACCTCATACTCGCCTGCCGAACCGAGGTCCACTGTGGTGGAGAGGGTGCGCTCGTCCAATTCGACGCACCCCGTTCCATAAAACATGCCCTCGCTATCGGTCACCACGATGGCAAAACCTGCCTGATTTCCGCCTAGGTCCAGAAGGTTTTCGGCCGTGGTGACGCTCACGGTGACGGGAGATTCGCTCCAGGTGGACCCTGCTTCTGGTGTGGTCGCTGCGACTTGGTTGTGTGCAATTGCGAGGGTGGAAATACCCAAAACGGAGGCGAGAATAAGCCCCGCCGATGCTGCACTACGCGCCCACGTCATCACCTCTTCAGTGTAGAGAGCCCAGCTATGCGACACTCACGGGCTTGTTTCTGCCCAGAAATGGCCGATGTTGCGGGTAGGCTTCCCACTAATTGGGCACCACGAGATGAGCGGGGGCGGTCCACCATGGCGCGTGCCGGTGAAACGGGCGAACTTCTGAAGTGTTCGTTCTGTGGAAAGAGCCAAAAGCAGGTTCAGCAGCTCATCGCGGGTCCTGGCGTGTACATCTGTGACGAGTGTGTCGAGCTGTGCAACGAAATCATTGAAGAGCGTCAAGCAGAGAAGGCCGCCGAGGGCGTCGCCGAATTTGATTTGCCGAAGCCCAAAGAAATTTACGATTTCCTCGAGGAATACGTTATTGGCCAGGAGGCGGCCAAGAAAGCGCTTTCGGTCGCTGTCTACAACCATTACAAGCGCATCCGCGCCGAGGCTCACACCAAATCCGACGACGAGGTCGAGATCCAAAAGAGCAACATCTTGCTCATTGGACCCACGGGGTGCGGAAAGACCTATCTCGCTCAAACCCTCGCGAAGAAACTCAATGTTCCTTTTGCGGTCGCAGATGCGACGGCCCTCACCGAAGCAGGTTATGTCGGTGAGGATGTCGAAAACATCCTGCTGAAGCTCATTCAGGCTGCTGACTATGACGTGAAGCGCGCGGAAACCGGAATCATTTACATCGACGAGGTCGACAAGATCGCGCGCAAGGCCGAAAACCCGTCAATCACGCGTGATGTGTCTGGTGAGGGGGTGCAGCAGGCTCTCCTGAAGATTCTGGAAGGCACTGTCGCTTCAGTTCCCCCGCAGGGTGGGCGCAAGCACCCACAACAGGACTTTATTCAAATCGACACGACCAATGTTCTCTTCATCGTTGCGGGAGCGTTCGCCGGCC
>JBMSHQ010000029.1:0-13121 GCA_049416945.1 Pontimonas sp.
TTGCTCTGGTTGTTGGCGGTGTAGTTGCTGCACTGTGGGCTCTGCGGGTTGGAGGAGGTGCAGAGGCTCCGCTTCTGGTCGACCCCGGCGCACTGGTGCGATGGGGCCTCCCCATAGACATGCTGATTCTGAGGCTCAGTTCGAGCCTCACTCTGGGAGCACTATTGCTCGCAGCGTTCGCCTTACCCAAGACTCACCCCGCGTATGACACAGCGATGAATGTGGCGGGATGGTCGGCAGCAGTTTGGACGACCTCGAGTGCGATTGCCGGGTTGTTGACGTTCTCGTCGGTGTACTTAGAGCCTGTCACGCTCGATGATCGCTACGGCAGTCTCCTAGCCCTCTTTTTTGCACAGACCGAAATTGGTCAGGCCTGGCTGTGGTCCACTGTGCTCGCCGGGGTGACAACGATTGTGAGCATCGCCGCACGTGCCTACACCCCTGTCTTTTTCACCGGGGTAATCGCCGTGGCGGCGTTTTGGCCACTGGGAGAGCTGGGGCATGCGGCGGGAACTGCTTCTCACAATCAGGCCGTCACCGGGGCATTCCTTCACAACGTGTTCGTCGGATTTTGGCTGGGTGGTCTGGCGACGCTCGCAATTGTCTATGCCTCGGTGAATAGAGAGCCCGCCCTCCGACGCGATGTAGTTACGCGGTTTTCGACGATTGCCCTCGTGTCGGTCGTGGTCGTGTCCGCATCTGGCTTACTCAATGCGTGGATACGCGTGGGATCGGTAGAGAACCTGGATACTCCCTATGGCCTGTTGGTGGTAGCTAAGTCCGTTGTTCTCGCATCGCTGATTACCTGGGGTGCCTGGTACCGATTGCGCGTCATCCGGGATCTGGGTTCCACCGGCGCCCCCAGGTCCACAGGTCTTGTGCGCCTGCTTCTGGGAGAGCTCCTGGTGTTGGGTGTTGCCGTGGGTCTCGCCGTTGGCCTAGCCCGAACCCCCACACCCGTAGAAGAGATTCCGCCGAGTGAGCTGTCATCCCCTACCCCTGCGGAAATACTCACCGGCCGGGAGCTTCCCCCTGAATTCACACTTGCGCAGGTATTCACCCAGTGGGAAATCGATTTGCTGTGGGGTTTGATTGCGGCGTTTGGCGCCTTCTTCTATGTCGCGGGGGTGGTTCGTCTGGTACGCCGGGGAGACCGTTGGCCCGTTGCCAAGACCCTCTCCTGGCTATCTGCGATGGTGATTTTGTGGTTCACCACGAGCTCGGGCCTCTACGTCTATGGCACCTTCCTCTTCAGTATTCACATGGTCGCCCACATGATTCTCTCCATGCTGATTCCGCTTCTTATGGTGCTGGCAACGCCCGTCACCCTCGCAGCCCGCGCTATTGAAGCCCGACACGACGGCTCTCGCGGGCCGCGGGAGTGGATTATGGGCGCTGTTCACTCGCGATATCTCGGCGTGTTGGGCCACCCGCTCGTCGCCGCCCCCATCTTCGCTTTGTCGCTGATTGTGTTTTATTACTCGCCTCTATTTGAGTGGGCCCTGTCCGACCACCTTGGGCATCAGTGGATGACCATTCACTTTCTCGTCTCGGGGTATCTCTTCGCGTTGGTCTTGCTCGACGCCGACCCGCACCCGCATCGCCCCGCCTATCCGCTCAGGCTCGTGATTGTTCTGGCGACCATGGCGTTTCACGCGTTCTTCGGACTCGGCCTGATTTTGGGCGAGGGTTTGCTGGTGCCTGAATGGTTTGGCGCGATGGGCCGAGAGTGGGGTCTTGACCCGCTCGCCGACCAACAGCAAGGGGGCGAACTCGCCTGGGGCTTGGGGGAAATCCCGACGGTTCTGTTAGCCATCTTGGTCACCTGGTCATGGAGTCGCGGGGATGATCGCGAACAGAAGCGCCGTGACCGTCAGGCCGATCGCGACGACGACCAGGAACTGCGGGAGTACAACGATATGTTGCAACGTCGCGCTGACGCTGAGCGTCGCGCCGGGCGTTAGTCGATTCGCAGTGCGGGCGAATCTGAATCTAGTTCGGTGACGGTTCCCGAGATGCTGAAAGAAATATCGCGGTTGAGCGGGCGAAGTGAGCCGTCAAAAATCGACTGAATAGTTCCGGTTACTGTGGCCACTCCGCCGATCGCGCCGACCTCAGCGCTCTGACCCGTTCGAGAAAGCGAGAGTGCGACCGCCGGGGGAACACTTATTGTCCAGGTAGGTGTCCCGGTGAGGCGGTCGGTCACGGTGGTGCCAAAGGGGCACGACGAAGGTTGCAACACTCCCCGCGAGGCACATTCAGCCAGGTATTCACCAAGAGCCGTGCGCACTTCGTCTTCGAGGGCTGAAGTGGGGCTTATCGAGAGTGGAACTCGCGCCGTGTCACCTGCTTGGGTGAGACCAAGCGATTCTTCCTCTGTCTCGATCCACTGTGTCGCAGCGGACACCACATACTCTCCCGGCACCAAAACAGACACCGTCGCGCCTGGAGCGACCGCGACATCGTTCACCAGTACTCGAGGAATCCCCGCAACCTGGGTGCTCAACTGAGCCGTGGGGGGTGCCGAGAATTCCCATCGGTCAAATACCCCGAGTGCGCGCGATACTCGTGTGAGGTTCCACAGCGCTCTTTCACTTGTGCCGCGAAATACGAAGTCGGCCTGAACCACGACATCGTCTGGCCCCACGTGTTGCCAGCCAGAGATGACCACCTCAGAAATTCGTTCAGAGTCTGAGGGCAACACATCCACTGCCTCTGACGCCCCAGCAAACTCAGCTGCTGCCGACCATTCGCCGGATGCCATCAGTGAGAGATAGTCGCTGGCAAACCGTGAAGGGGAATACACGGTGGCATTAAGGGCGAGCACGCCGCCAATCCACAGTGCGAGCACGCCCACAGTAATCGCGCCCCATCGGATTAGCAGTGGCCTCACAGGCCCCATCCTACGAAGCAGGGCCGTCACCGGCAGATAGCCTGTGGAGTGACATGGCCAATTCTGAGCGTCGAGATGACACCCACGCGGCGACACTGGCCCTCTTAGAAGAGTCCCACGACCACATCTTTGTCACTGGCCCTGCCGGAACCGGCAAAACCACACTGCTGCACGAGTTTGTCAACACGACCGATAAGACCGTGGTGGTCGCCGCCCCCACCGGGGTCGCTGCGCTCGCGGTATCGGGCCAGACTCTGCACTCTCTGCTGCGACTGCCTCTCGGCATCCTCGGATCGGGTGATTTGGGGTATTGCCCCCGGGAAATTCTGCAGCTGCTTCGACAGATAGATGTTCTGGTCATCGACGAGGTGTCCATGGTGAGTGCCGACGTGATGGATGGAATCGACCGTAGGCTCCGTCAGGCTAAAGGTCGGCGCACCGTGCCGTTTGGCGGGGTTCAGTTGATCATGTTTGGTGACCCCTACCAGTTGGCACCCGTAGTGAGTGGCGAGACGGAGCGCCAGTATTTTCGCGACAGCTATCGCTCGGCGTGGTTCTTTGACGCCCACGTGTGGGAAGAAACCACCCTGCGCACCATCGTGTTGGAAACGGTGTATCGCCAAGCCGACCCAGAATTCCAGCGCATTTTGCACAGCCTGCGCGATGGCACACTCGATGCGGACTCGGGCCGCATGCTCAATGAGCGCGGTGCGATTCCGCCAGAGAACCCCGACATCATCACGCTTGCCACCACCAACAACACGGTGCGGGCCATCAACGACTCCCGCTTAGCGGCACTCGATGGCGAGCTGCGGGTCGCGGTGGCCGAGGTGGAGGGGGACTTTGGTCAAGGCAAACAGTTTCCTGCTGAGGAAGAGCTCGCCCTCAAACCCGGCGCTCAGGTGATGTTTTTGCGCAACGACACGGGCAATCAGTCGGGTCCCAGGTGGGTCAACGGGACATTAGGAGTTGTGCACGACATTACCGACACCGTCGTTGTGGATATCGACGGGGAGCTCGTGGAAGTGGAGCCGGTCACCTGGGAAAAGGTTCGCTACGAATACGACCCGGGCTCAAAGGAAGTCAGCAGTGAAGTCGTAGCCGAATTCACCCAATTTCCCTTGCGATTGGCATGGGCTGTGACGATTCACAAAGCGCAGGGTAAGACTCTCGATGAGGCGATTATCGATTTGGGACCCCGGGCCTTTGCTGCCGGCCAAACCTACGTGGCCTTCTCTCGGCTCACGAGCCTCGAGGGTTTGCACCTGGCGAGACCACTCCGGCCGTCAGACATCATCGTCGACCCTGACGTGAAGCGGTTTTTTGAGACGGCATCCAACCAGTCGACTGCGCTGTGGTGATTTGGAGCGAGTGACGGGAATCGAACCCGCGCCGTCAGCTTGGGAAGCTGAAGTTCTACCATTGAACTACACTCGCGAAGCCCCCACCGGGGCGATAGTGCCCGATTCTACTAGGGTGGTTTTGTGCTTCTGAGTGACCGCGATATCCGGGCCGAAATCGACCAACAGCGCATCCAGCTGGACCCCTGGGATGAGGCCATGGTGCAGCCCTCGAGCGTTGATGTCCGGCTCGACCGGTTCTTCCGTCTTTTTGACAATCACAAGTACCCCCACATTGACCCGGCGCAAGATCAGCCTGATCTGACCCGCCTGGTCGAGGTCAAAAGCGACGAGCCCTTCGTGTTGCACCCGGGAGAGTTTGTGCTTGGGGCCACTTACGAATTGGTCACTCTTCCTGATGACATTGCGGCGCGCTTGGAAGGAAAGAGCTCATTGGGACGGTTGGGCCTGTTGACTCACTCCACCGCCGGCTTTATCGACCCGGGATTCTCTGGTCACGTCACCCTGGAGCTCAGTAACGTCGCGACGCTGCCGATTACGTTATGGCCGGGAATGAAGATTGGCCAACTGTGTTTCTTCCGCCTGTCCTCCCCGGCGGAACACCCCTATGGTTCGCAGCGCTATGGCAGCCGTTATCAGGGGCAGCGCGGACCTACCGCGTCACGCTCAGCGGCAAATTTTCACCGCACTGACGTGTCCGGAAGCTCCATCTGATACTCACCCGGCCACTGTTCTAGCTGCTCAACCAGCCAGGGGCTGAAGGCAAACGGTGTCGCGTTGACGGCCTGGGCGAGGTCGCGGGGTGAAACCCACTTCCACTCACACACTTCGTCCGCCCGGGGGTTCGGGTCGCGGTCGGTGCGAGTTACGAATACGGGGCAGATTTCGTTTTCGACAACTCCTGACGCGTCAGTAGCGCGGTAGCGAAAACCGGGTAGTGCTGAGGTAATCTCCCCCACTTCGAGGCCAATTTCGTGGCTAATGCGACGACGAATGGCGTCGTCCATTTCTTCGCCGGGGCCGGGGTGACCGCACACCGCATTGGTCCACACTCCGGGCCAGGTCTTCTTATCGAGTGCGCGACGGGTCACTAACACGTCGCCGTGGGAGTTGAAGATGTGGGCAGAGAACGCCAAGTGAAGTGGGGTGTCGGTGGTGTGAACGGTGGCCTTGTCGGCAACCCCAATAGCGTTACCCCCGTCGTCTACGAGAACGACTTCTTCTGAGATTTCTTCGGCCACGACGCGCTACCCTTCCAAGAGTTCATCCTGTCACGGCAGGATGTTTCTGACGAACACCGGCCACTCGAGGGGGAGGACAGCGTTGGCAGCTGAACTCGACACCCGCATTGACTTGTACACGCGAGCAGCCGAAGATACGGCATCCGGAATTATTCGTCTGTATTCGACGTCGTTCGGTTTAGCTTCCCGGCTATTGGAGCCGCAGTCTCGCCGACACATTGAAAACATTTATTCCCTGGTGCGGCTGGCTGATGAAGTAGTCGATGGGGTCGCATCAGAAGCTGGTGTGGCTGATGCGGAAGCACGGGAGTTGCTGGATCGCCTCGAGGCCGATACCCAGCGAGCCCTCGAGACGGGCTACAGCACCAACCTCATCGTCCACGCCTTCGCCCACTCGGCGCGACAGCTCGACATCGGAATGGACTTGGTTGCGCCGTTCTTTGCGTCGATGCGGGCTGACTTTGACAAGGCAGAACACAATCCCGAAAGTTTCGAGCGCTATGTGTACGGCTCAGCCGAGGTCGTCGGGCTGATGTGTCTTCAGGCATTTCTCGTGGGACACCCGGTGAGCGAAATAGACAAAGACACTATGGTTCGTGGCGCCCGGGCGCTTGGTGCGGCCTTTCAGAAGGTGAATTTCTTGCGCGACTTGGCCGTCGATTTTGAGGCACTCGGCCGTAGTTACTTTCCTGGGGTAACGCCCGATTCTCTGGATGAAGAGACCAAGAATCGCTTGCTCGACGACATTGACAACGACCTCGCACTCTCTGCCCGCGCCCTCCCACTTCTGCCCAGTAGGCCACGAAGAGCAGTGGCGCTCGCTCACGCGCTGTTTGATGAGCTGGGCCGCCAGATACGGCGCACACCGGCCGAACTTGTGATGACCTCTCGGGCAAGCGTGCCAAGCTGGAAGAAATTCACACTCGCACTGTGGGTAGTGGCCGGGGGAGTGCCCGGCGCTCCATCTCGAGCGACAAACGCGTAGGACACAATGGCACAGAAGGCTGTAGTAATTGGCGCCGGTATTGGTGGGCTCGCGTCCGCCGCATTATTGGCAAAAGACGGATACGACGTCACCCTCTTGGAAGCTCGCGATCAGGTTGGCGGTCGTGCGGGAAACTGGGAGAAGGACGGCTTCCGTTTTGATACTGGGCCGTCGTGGTATCTCATGCCGGAGGTGTTCGATCACTTCTACAAACTGATGGGGACCTCAGCAGCCGAGCACCTTGAGCTGGGCTTGCTCGATCCTGGCTATCGCGTGTTTTTTGAATCTGATGGCACGGGTCCTGCCGACTCGATTGATGTGCGCGCTGACCGGGAGAAGAACCTGCAGCTCTTTGAACACATTGAGCCGGGTTCTCGCGACGCGATGGAGAAATATCTCGATTCAGCGAAAGAGACCTATCGCATCGCGAAGGACTACTTCCTCTACACCTCATTCCAAGACCTTCGACCTCTTCTGGTGGGCGAGGTGCTGAAGCGCGTGGGCACTCTCTACAACCTGCTGACCAAGCCGATATGGGGTTTTGCGTCGAAATACGTGAAGTCACACCGACTGCGCCAGCTGTTGGGATACCCGGCAGTATTCCTCGGCTCGAGTCCCTATATCGCTCCGGCGATGTTCCACCTAATGAGCTACCTCGACATGGAAGACGGGGTGCTCTATGCGCAAGGGGGTTTCCACCGGGTGATGGAGTCAATGCGCGATATCGGCGTTGACCACGGTGTTGACCTCCGGCTCAACTCCCGAGTGACTCGGATTGAGACGTCAACCCCTCAGGGCTCCAAGCCGGTCGTCACCGGTGTGACATATGTCGATTCGTCTGGCACCAGCCACACCATCCAGGCAGACGTGGTGGTGTCGGCAGCGGATCTCCACCACAGCGAAACGACTTTCCTGCCCGAGTCGCTTCAGACCTACCCTGAGTCGTATTGGCAGAAGAAGACCCCGGGCCCCTCCGCGGTGTTGATGTATTTGGGTGTGAAGGGTGAAGTCCCGGAGCTTTTGCACCACAGCCTGTTCTTCACCAAAGACTGGGACGACAACTTCGGCCGTATCTTCTCAAAGACTCCCACGGTTCCCAACCCTGCCTCGTTGTATGTGTGCAAGCCCAGCGCGACGGACCCCGATGTGGCACCGAAGGGCGACACCAACATTTTTGTACTCGTACCCATGCCCGCGGACGTGACCCTGGGCAAGGGGGGCATTGATGGGGCGGGTGATCCCGAGGTCGAAGCCATTGCTGACCGAGCCATCGAGCAGATTGCCCAGTGGAGTGGTGTGAGTGATTTTGCCGAGCGCATTGTCTTGCGCCGCACGGTTGGTCCGGCCGATTTCAAAGCAGACTTGAATTCTTGGATGGGAAGTGCACTCGGCCCGGCTCACACCCTCGCCCAGAGTGCACTATTCCGCTCGGGCAACGTGAGTAAAAAGGTGAGTGGCCTGTACTACGCGGGAAGCTCCACCATCCCCGGAATTGGCCTGCCCATGTGTCTCATTTCTGCCGAGGTGATGCTCAAGCGTCTTCGCGGCGATACCTCGGTGAGCCCGCTCGCTGAACCGTTAGTTCCCACCAAGAAGTAACGCCCGTGACCTTCGCGTATCTCATCGCTCTCGTGGTGTCACTGCTGGGTATGGGTTTGATTGATCGACGTCACGAGCTCGCGCTTTTTGCTGGCGAGATTCGTCGAACCCTGCTCACCGTCGCCATCGGGGTGGGCTTCTTTCTTTACTGGGATGTGGTGGGCATTGCCCAAGGAGTGTTTTTCCGCGGTGCTGGCCCCTACCAAACCGGGGTTCTTGTTGGTGAAGAACTTCCCTTAGAAGAAGTCTTCTTCCTCACTCTCCTGTGTTACGTGTTGCTCCTGAGCTACCTCGGCACAGTGCGCTGGTGGGATTCTCGTAAGAAGGCGCAGACGCCATGACCTATCTCCTCATCAACTCGTGGTTTCTCGTCGCAGTCGCGCTGGTGGCGGCAATTGCGTGGCGAGGCGGTGTCACGCCCCGTGTTGCAGGCATGGTGGGGGCTTTTGTGGTGGTGGGGTTTCTCACGGCCGTGTTTGACAACGCCATCATCGGTTTTGGCCTCGTCGATTACGACCCAGAGAAAATCTCTGGCGTGCGCCTTGGCGTGGCTCCGATAGAAGACTTCGCCTACACCCTCGCCGGGGCGGTATTGATTCCCCTGTTGTGGACGGCGCTCGGTCGGCGTGGGGACTCCCGATGAATGCGCTGCGCTCGCTCGTTTTGAGCTCACGGCCACTGAGCTGGGTCAACACCGCTTTCCCCTTCGCTGTCGCCTATTTTGTGGTGACGCAGCGCATTGACTGGCCGTTGATCGTGGGCTCGCTTTTCTTTCTCATCCCCTACAACTTCTTGATGTATGGCATCAACGATGTTTTCGATTATGAGTCGGATGTGAGAAACCCCCGCAAGGGCGGGGCAGAGGGTGCGCTTCTTCCGCCCGAGCTTCATGGGCCGACGGTTGCTATAGCGATTGGCTCGACGATTCCGTTTGTTGCCTATTTGGTGTGGGTGGGGCCGTGGTCGTCGTGGCTGGTGTTGGCGGTGAGTGTGTTTGCAGTGGTGGCCTATTCGGTTCCCCCATTGCGATTCAAAGAACGGGCCGTAGTGGATTCGGTCACGTCCAGTGTGCATTTTGTTTCTCCCGCGCTGTATGGCGTGGCCCTAGCGGGAGGGGCCATCAATGATGTCGGCTGGCTCATTCTTGCCGCCTTCTTCTTTTGGGGGATGGCATCCCACGCTTTTGGAGCAGTTCAAGATGTCATTGCCGACCGAGAGGCCGGCATTTCCTCTATTGCGACGGTATTTGGGGCCCGCCCCACCGTCTGGATCGCGGCCATTTTGTACACACTGGCCGGGGTCTTCATGCTCTTGACTCCGTGGCCACTGCAACTCACCGCCATTATTGCTCCCGCGTATCTCGCGGCGGTTCTCCCCTTCGTCACCGTGAGCGACGACACAGCGTTCCGGGCCAATAAGGGTTGGCGGTGGTTCTTAGCGCTGAATTTCTTCTCAGGAGCTGTTGTCACACTCGTCGGCATCAACGCCGGATACTTACCCGGCTAGCGGGTGTTCGGGGGTAATTTCACGAGCCACATCAACACGAGCCCCACGGCGAGCACCACCATGATTCCCAAAATGCCCCAGTACTGAGCCCCACCGATTCCAATCAATAGCGACCACAGCGCGGGGGTGAGGAAGCTCACGGCTCGACCGGTGGTGGCGTAGAGGCCGAAAACTTGGCCCTCCTGACCCGCAGGAGACACTCGGGCAAGAAATGAACGGGCCGCTGCTTGGGCGGGGCCAACAAAGAGCGAGAGAATCAGCCCACCCACCCAAAACGCGGTCGGTCCGGCATCGCGTAAGAAAAATAGCGCCATGCCGGCAATAATCAGGCCACTGAGTGACGTGAGTATCACCGCGCGCGGGCCCAACCAGTCGTCAATGCGTCCCGCCACAATCGTCATGAGTCCGGCGGTGAGGTTCGCGACGATTCCAAAAATCAGCACTTCGCTCGCGGAAAAGCCGAAGGTCACGGCGGCGAGAATGCCTCCGAACGTGAATACCCCGGCGAGACCGTCACGGAATATGGCACTGGCGAGAAGGAACCAGAACGTAGTGGGAGTGGTCCGCCGTAACGTGCGGATATCGCGGATCAACACCTGGTAGCTGCGGAAGAAGCCGACGCGGGGCGCTTCTGCCCCGGGGGCCTCTGGGACAAAGAGCAGGATGGGAATCGCAAAAATCAGAGTCCACACCCCGCTCATCAGGGCAATTGCTCGAATATCGATGCCGTTGTCAGAACCCAACCCAAAGACGTCGAGTTCGATGAACCCAAAGTAGGCAACGAGCAAAGCGATGATGCCACCCAAGTAGCCAAAGCCCCAGCCGAGACCGCTCACCCGGCCCACTGTTGATTTGGTGGCGACCTGGGTGATGAGTGAGTTGTAATTCACGTTGGCAATTTCGGCGAAAACATTGCCCGCAGCGACCAAGGCAACACCAAAAACAAACATGTTGGGTTCGACGGTCGTGAAAAATAATGACGCTTGGACGATGACCATGAGCGCGGTGTTGGCAGCAAGCCAGCGCTTTCTTCTGCCCGCTCGGTCGGAGCGTTGCCCCAACACGGGTGCGAGGAGAGCGACAAGAAGACCCGCGATAGTGATGCCGATTCCTAAGTCGCGAGAAAGTGCCGATAGCCCCTCGTCATAGAGCGGGTTTCCTTCGCCCAGCGCTCGAACACCGGGTTCCAAAAACAGTTCGGAAGTGAGGTAGACACTGAAGACAAAGGTCGTAATCACGGTGGCGAAGGGTTGAGTGGCCCAGTCCCACAGCGCCCAGGAAAATACGCGATGACGCGGAATTTTTCGCCCCGGGTCGCCCTCGAGGGCCAATACCGGCAGCGCGTCGGTGTCGAGCTGCGGGGGAATGTCTTTATGGCGATCTGGCATGGTCTCACGCTAGTGCGAAATGACGCCTTTTTCTGTCCTTCACGGCGCCTTTTTCGGGCGTCAGAATAGTCCGCTTATGGCGAAATTGAGTCGTATCGACTCAAGTTTGCTTGACAGGGGCGTTCGCTCTGTGCAAACTTGATACGTGCCGACTCAGATTCTCGGCCCAACGACATCACTAAAGGAGCATTACCCATGTCTCGCGCAGTAGGAATTGACCTCGGAACCACTAACTCGGTGGTCTCCGTGCTGGAAGGTGGAGAACCCACCGTTATTGCTAACGCTGAAGGATTCCGCACCACCCCATCGGTGGTGGCCTACACCAAAGACGGCGAAGTTCTCGTCGGTGAAACTGCCAAACGCCAGGCCGTGACCAACGTGGAGCGCACTATTTCATCGGTGAAGCGCCACATGGGCACCGACTGGAAGACCGATATCGACGGCAAGAACTACACCCCGCAGGAAATCTCGGCCCGTATTCTGCAGAAGCTCAAGCGCGATGCCGAAACCTATTTGGGAGAGTCCGTCACCGACGCGGTCATCACCGTCCCTGCCTACTTCAACGACGCCGAGCGTCAGGCCACTAAGGAAGCCGGTGAAATCGCCGGACTGAACGTTCTGCGCATCATCAACGAGCCCACCGCTGCTGCCTTGGCCTATGGATTGGACAAAGGAAAAGAAGACGAACTGATTTTGGTCTTCGACCTCGGTGGCGGAACCTTTGACGTGAGCTTGCTCGAGGTCGGAAAAGACGACGACTTCTCCACCATTCAGGTGCGCGCGACCGCCGGTGATAACCGCCTCGGTGGTGACGACTGGGATGAGCGCGTCGTGAACTACCTCGCTGAGCGCTTCAAAGACACCACGGGTGTGGACGTGTCAGGCGACAAGATCGCGAAGCAGCGTTTGAAGGAAGCTGCCGAGCAGGCGAAGAAGGAGCTCTCAAGCTCCAGCCAAACCCAGGTCCAGCTGCCCTACCTCTCGCTCACCGAGTCAGGCCCCGCTAACTTGGACGAGACGCTGACTCGTGCGAAGTTCGAAGAGCTCACCAAGGATCTGCTCGAGCGCACGAAGAAGCCGTTCAACGACGTGATCAAAGAAGCCGGCGTGAAGGTAGGCGACATCGCCCACGTCGTATTGGTCGGTGGTTCGACCCGTATGCCGGCAGTCACCGCGTTGGTAAAGGAGCTCACTGGAGGCAAGGAACCCAACAAGGGCGTGAACCCCGATGAGGTCGTTGCCGTTGGTGCGGCGCTTCAAGCCGGTGTGCTGAAGGGTGAGCGCAAAGACGTTCTGCTGATTGACGTCACTCCGTTGAGCCTCGGAATCGAGACCAAGGGTGGCATCATGACCAAGCTGATTGAGCGCAACACCGCCATCCCGACCAAGCGCAGTGAGACCTTTACAACCGCTGAGGACAACCAGCCGTCGGTGTCGATTCAGGTGTTCCAGGGTGAGCGCGAGTTCACTCGCGACAACAAGCCTCTGGGAACCTTCGAACTCACTGGCATTGCTCCGGCCCCCCGGGGTATCCCGCAGGTCGAGGTCACCTTCGACATCGACGCGAACGGTATCGTCCACGTCTCCGCAAAAGATAAGGGCACCGGTAAAGAGCAGTCGATGACCATCACGGGTGGCTCCTCGCTTCCCAAGGAAGACATCGAGCGGATGGTGCGTGAGGCAGAAGAAAACGCCGCGGAAGACAAGAAGCGACGTGAGGAAGCAGAGGCGCGTAACAACGCCGAACAGCTCGCCTACTCAGTCGAGAAGATCCTCAAAGAAAACGAGGAGAAGCTCTCGGATGACGTGAAGAGCGAAGTCCAAGCCGACCTCGACGCTCTGAAGAGTGCACTCGCAAGCGACGACCAGGAAGCTATCCAAAAAGCTGCCGACACTCTCGCCCAAAGCCAGTCCAAACTCGGAGAGGCCCTCTACCAGCAGCAGGGCGAAGCCGACGCGGCTGCAGCCGAGGGTACCGAGGACAACGGCGAGGACATCGTCGACGCCGAAGTGGTGGACGACGAGTCCGACGACAAGAAGTAAGCCATGGCACAGGACACTCCCCAGACTCCCGAGGAGGAGAACGAGGAAACCCGCGTCACGGATAAGCGACGAATCGACCCGGAGACCGGGGAGCTACGCTCCCCG
>JBMSHQ010000030.1:0-11936 GCA_049416945.1 Pontimonas sp.
GCCTTGCCAATGTCGGCGTAGGAGCGGCGGCCGTCGCGTTGGAGCTGTTCGATGATGAGTTTGCTCACCTCGTCCAGCAATCGGGGGCGTTTATGGCCTGCCATAAGGGCATTCTGACAGTCAATCATCAGTAATGCAAGGGAATCAGTAGCAAAAACAAAAAAACACTATCGAAAAGGTCATAAATTGCGGTTGGAAATTACGCGAAAACAGGTTTAGGGTGGTGTTCATGAGTACTCCAACGCTGAAGAACTTCATCAACAACTCCTACGTCGACGCGAAGGCGAAAGACGCTCTGGACCTGGTCGATCCGGCCACCGAAGAGGTCTACGCCCACGCCCCCATCTCTTCTGAGGCGGACGTCGACTCGGCATATAAGGCAGCAGCTGAAGCCTTCGATTCGTGGAAGAACACGACTCCGGGCGAACGCCAGCTGGCTCTCTTCCGCATCGCGGACGAAATGGAGTCTCGCGCCGACGAGTTTGCGGACCTCGAATCACAAGACACCGGTAAGCCCCGTGCGAGCCTCGTCGACGACGAAATCATGCTCAGCGTCGACCAAATCCGTTTCTTCGCGGGCGCTGCGAGAAACCTCGAAGGCAAGGCCTCCGGAGAATACATGGCCGACCACACGTCGATCATTCGTCGTGAGCCAATCGGTGTCGTGGGTCAGGTCACCCCGTGGAACTACCCGCTGAACATGGCGGTGTGGAAGTTTGCTCCCGCCGTGGCGGCAGGAAACACCACGGTACTCAAGCCCTCAGACACCACCCCGCAGTCGACGCTGTTACTCGGGGAAATCTGTGCCAAGCACCTACCCCCCGGAGTCGTCAACGTCATCGTCGGTGACCGCACTACCGGTGCGGCCATGATTGATCACAAGACTCCGCAGATGGTCTCCATCACCGGTTAGGTGCGCGCCGGTATGGAGGTCGCGAAGGCCGCCTCCACTGACCTCAAGCGCGTTCACTTGGAGCTCGGTGGAAAAGCCCCGGTCGTGGTCTTCGACGACGCCGATATTGCCAAGGCAGTCGAAGGCATCGCGATTGCGGGTTACTTCAACGCCGGTCAAGACTGCACCGCTGCAACCCGTGTTCTCGTGCACAAGAAGGTGCACGACGAGTTCGTGAAGCAGCTCAAGGCGTACATCGCTGCAAACGTGCAGACCGGTTCGCCCAAGGACGAGGGAACCTTCTATGGCCCCGTCAATAACACCAACCAGTTTGAGCGAGTCCTGGGATTCATTGACCGTCTGCCCGGCCACGCCCAGGTGGAGACCGGTGGTGCGCGTCAGGGCGACAAGGGCTTCTACATCACCCCGACTGTCGTCACTGGCCTCGACCAAAAAGACGAGGCCATCCAACACGAAATCTTTGGACCGGTCATTACGGTGCAGTCCTTCACCGACGAAGCCCAGGCGATGAGCTGGGCGAATGACGTGCTCTATGGTCTCGCGTCGAGTGTCTGGACGAAAGACCACGGCCGGGCGATGCGCTTTGCCAAGGGCCTCGACTTCGGAGCGGTGTGGATTAACTGCCACATTCCGCTCGTGGCCGAAATGCCCCACGGTGGGTTCAAGCACTCGGGTTACGGCAAAGACTTGTCGATGTACGGCTTCGAGGATTACACGCGCATCAAGCACGTGATGAGCTACATCGGCGAATAACCGAAACCAAAAAGAAACCGACTAGAAACAGGAAATGCCCTAGCATCAGTACACAGTCCGGGGGCACCCGGGTCTCGAAGAGGAGAAACATATGAACCGTCCGTTGCCTAACGATCCAATGATTCGCCAGCTTGTTCAAATGGCGAAGAAGTCACAGGTGTCCCGCCGCGCGTTCCTCGCCGGTTCGGGCGGTGTGGCCCTCTCCGCTGGTCTCGCTGCCTGCGCATCGGGGAACACTCTGGAAGCCGCTGAAGACATTTCGGCGACGGACAAGACCCTGAACTGGTCGAACTGGCCCTTCTACATCGACGAAGACGATGACGGCAATTACCCCACCCTGGTGCGTTTCCAGGAGCAGACCGGTATCTCCGTCAACTACATGGTCGACTACGACGACAACAACACCTACTACGCGAAGGTGCGCGACCAGCTTCAGCTCGGTCAAGACATTGGAGCGGACATCGTCGTTCCCACCGAGTGGATGGCAGCCCGCTGGGGCCAGCTGGGCTTCGTTCAGGAGCTCAACGAGGCCAACATTCCCAACAAGGCCAACGTCGTCGACTCCCTCGCGAACCCTGACTGGGATCCGGGTCGTAAGAAGAGTCTTCCCTGGCAGGGTGGTTTCGCTGGTATTGCCTACAACGTCGACAAGGTCGGCGAAATCCGCACCGTGGAAGACCTGTGGAAGCCCGAACTCAAGGGCCGTGTGGTCGTGCTCTCCGAGATGCGCGACACCATCGGCATCCTGATGATGGCGAACGGCGTCGACATTTCCAGCGACTGGGGAGCCGACGAATTCAACGCCGCCCTTGACGTGCTGCGTGCCCAGGTCGAATCTGGCCAGGTCCGTAACGTTCGCGGAAACTCCTACACCGAAGACCTCGTGAACGAGGACGCCTTGGTCGCCATCGGATGGTCGGGTGACATCACCCTGATCAACTACGAGAACGGCTATGACGACGGCGAGAAGTGGAAGTTCGTCTTCCCTGAGTCCGGTGCCACTATCTGGAACGACACCATGGTTGTTCCGATTGGTTCGCCCCGTAAGACCAACGCGGAAACTCTCATGAACTACTACTACGAGCCTGAGGTTGCCGCAGAGGTCGCGGCGTGGGTGAACTACGTGACCCCCGTCAAGGGAGCTTACGAAGCAGCCCTCGCAATCGACCCCGACTTGGCCGAGAACAAGTTGATCTTCCCCGACGACGCCACGCTGGCTCAGGTGAAGGCGTTCAAGACGCTCACCTCGGAAGAAGACAACGAGTACCAGGCCGCGTTCCAGTCAGTCGTTCTCGGCGCCTAGTAGTAGGCGCGGAGAGATGGCAGGAGAGGTTTCGGCCAAACAATTCGCGGAAGCAGGCGCAGACCTGACGTTGGAAAACGTCACCAAACGCTTTCCCGGGTTCACGGCCATTGACGACCTCACCCTTAACATCCCGGCAGGTTCCTTCTTTGCCCTGCTCGGGCCGAGTGGTTGTGGCAAGACCACGACCCTTCGGCTCGTAGCAGGGCTGGAGGAGCCTACCGAGGGGCGCATTGTCATTGGCGGCAAAGACGTCACTGACACCAAGGCGTATCAGCGTCCCGTCAATACGGTGTTCCAGTCGTATGCGCTCTTCCCTCATATGAGCGTTCTGGAAAACGTCATGTTTGGGCTGCGCCGCCGCAAGATTGCGGACGCCGAAGACAAGGCGCGCGAGGCCTTGGCGCTGGTGGAATTGGGCCACGTCGCCACTCGGAAACCTGCTCAGCTCTCCGGTGGCCAGCAGCAGCGCGTAGCACTCGCCCGCGCGGTGGTGAACCGTCCGGCGTTGCTGTTGCTCGATGAGCCACTGGGGGCGCTCGATTTGAAACTGCGTCGTCAGATGCAGTTAGAGCTCAAAGACATCCAGTCCGAGGTGGGCCTCACTTTCCTCCACGTCACCCACGACCAGGAAGAAGCCATGACCATGGCGGACACGGTCGCGGTGATGAACCTCGGCAAGATCGAGCAAATGGGCGCCCCGGAAGACCTTTACGAATCGCCCAAGACGGCGTTTGTGGCGACCTTCCTCGGTCAGTCAAACCTTTTTGGTGGAGAGGTCACCGGCTCGACCAACACTGCCATCACGGTGTCTTCCAGTGGTTACGAGATGCGCGTTCCCACCGAGCGTGCCGTTGCCCACCGTGGCACCGTTACCGTGGGTGTCCGCCCCGAAAAGGTGTCATTGCACAAGGCCAAGCCGTCAGTTGACGCGAACCGCACCCTGATCGGTCCTGGTCGCGTGGTCGACGCGTCGTTCACGGGAGTGAGCACCCAGTATCTGGTCGACGTACCAGGGGTGGGGGAAGTGACGGTGTTCGCACAGAACACGTCGCTGGGTGAACACGCCAAAGAAGGCGATGAAGTGTTCCTCTCCTGGAGCGTGGAGCACGCTTTCGGTCTGGCCGATAGCCCGCCGGAGGAGGAGCGATTTGTTGATGACACCTCGACTGGCTCGGTAGCGGTGCAGGAGCGTGAGAAGCTCGAAGCCGAATTAGAGGAGGCCTAGTGGCTTTCGGTGCGTTCCAGTCGGCCGCACCGGCCGCCGCCACTGCGTCGCCGGCTGCTCAGCGTAAGAGCCCTATTGCGCTGTGGCTGTTGCTGCCAGGAATCCTCTACCTGATTCTGTTTTTTGTTACCCCATTGTTCTCGTTGGTGATTACGAGTTTCCAAGAACCCGTTCCGGGCGGTTTTATGGGCGAGTACCAAAACGCGTTCCGCTTCGAAAACTACGTCACAGTTGTCTCGACCTACTTCTCACACATCGGCAGGTCCTTCGTCTATGCCTTCTTGGCGACCGTGTTTGCGCTCCTGCTGGGCTACCCGATTGCGTATGTCATCGGGGTGAAGTTGCGCCCCTACCCGCTGTGGCAGTCTCTGGCGCTCGTGATTTTGATCGCCCCCTTCTTCATTTCCTTCCTGTTACGCACCATTGCGTGGAAGCAGATTTTTGCCGATGAGGGTTTCTTTGTCGGTCTGCTCAAGTCCGCCCAGATCATCCCGGCCGACGCCTACCTCACCGGAACGCCTTTTTCGGTGGTGTTTGGTCTCACCTACATGTTCTTGCCTTTTATGGCTCTGCCGATTTACACCACCCTGGAGAAGTTGGACCTTCGTTACGTCGAGGCAGGGGGAGACCTCTATGCGAACCCGGTGACGGTGTTTCGCACAATCACGTTCCCGCTCTCGCTGCCTGGCGTGATTTCCGGCACACTACTCACCTTTATCCCCGCGACAGGTGACTACATCAACGCGAGCCGCGACTTCCTGGGATCTACTGAAACGGCGATGATGGGTAACGTTATCGAGGCGAACTTCCTCGTTCTCCAAAACTTCCCGGCGGCAGCAGCACTCTCTCTCATCCTCATGATGTCGATTCTTGTTTTCGTGTCGGCATATGTGAAGCGCAGCGGAACGGACGACCTGCTGTGAGAGGCTTCGGAAAGTATCTGCTCTGGGTATACGCCGGAATGGCGCTCACCTTCTTGATGATTCCCATCGTCTACACGATCATTTTCTCGTTCAACGATTCGCGCCGCACCAACATCATCTGGCGCGGGTTCACCTTTGATAACTGGCTAAGCGTGTGTGACGCTCAAGACGTCTGCCCGGCCTTCATGAACTCCATCATCGTGGCCGGGGTCTCCACCGTGTTGGCGACCGCCATGGGCACCGCCATTGCGATTGCACTCGTGCGATACCGCTTCAAGTTCCGCCAGGCCACAACTCTGTTGCTGTTCTTGCCGATGGCCACTCCCGAGGTCGTACTGGGTGCTGGTCTGGCTGCACAGTTCCTTCAGCTCGGGGTCAACAAGGGCTTGGGCACCGTCATCATCGCCCACACCATGTTCTGCATCAGCTTCGTCGTCGTGACTGTTCGCGCCCGGGTGGCAGTCTTAGATCCGGCCTTGGAAGAAGCCGGCCGTGACCTTTACGGCTCCCCTACTCAGGTGTTTTGGCGGGTGACTTTCCCGTTGCTCGTGCCCGGCATCGTGGCGGCAGCCCTTCTGTCGTTTGCTCTGAGCTTCGACGACTTCATCATCACGAACTTCAACGCAGGAGCGGCGGTGACGTTCCCCCGGTTTGTCTACACCGCTGCCGCCCGAGGAATTCCAGCGGAAGCGAACGTGATTGCTTCGGGAGTGTTCTTCTTGGCGATTGCTCTGGTTCTTGCCACACAAATTCGCGGCGCCATTAAGCGCCAACAGCTGGCCAAAGCCGGCTAGCTGCTTCTCAAGAGATAGATGCCCTGGAGGACATCGTGACGACCGTTAATGCCGAAAAACTGCACGCCGCTATGCAGCGAGAGATTGCTCGCTTCGAAGCAGAACGGCTTCGCTCGAAAGAACTGTTTGAGCGGGCACAAAAGCGCATGCCCGATGGGGTGCCGATGCTGTGGATGGCGAAGTGGCCCGGGCCGTGGCCGGTCTACGTTGAACACGCAGAAGGCGCGCACTTCCGATGTGTGGACGGTATCGATCACGTTGACCTGTGCTTGGGCGACACCGGGGCGATGGTGGGCCACGTCCCGTCGGCCACCAAAGCGGCCCTGATTGAACAACTCAGCCACGGGGCGACCACGATGTTGCCCACAGAAGACGCTGAGATTGCCGCGTCACTGCTCGCCGAGCGTTTTGGGGTGCCGATGTGGCAGTTCACGCTGACAGCAACCGATGCGAACCGCCACATGATTCGCTATGCCCGCCAAGTGACCGGTAAACCCAAAGTGCTCGTAATCGACTACTGCTACCACGGCAGTGTTGATGAAACGTTTGCCACTCTTGATGACTCAGGCAACGTGGTGGCGCGACGGGGCAACATTGGCGCTCCAGTGCCACTGGATGAGACCACCGTGGTGGTGCCATTCAATGACATTCCCGCCCTTGAAAAAGCCTTTGCATCAGGGGAAATTGCGTGTGCACTGGTGGAGCCTGCGATGACCAATATCGGCATCGTCTTGCCCGACCCCGGTTGGCACGAGGCCCTGCGTGAGTTGTGCACCACTCACGGGGCGGTACTGATTATTGATGAGACCCACACCATTTGTGCGGGTCCCGGGGGAATGACACAGCGTGATGGCCTCCGGCCAGACGCCGTCGTGATCGGAAAAACCATTGGGGGCGGTATCCCCGCGGGTGCCTACGGCATGACCGCCGAGTTACAGATGAAAGTGCGTGAATCAATCGAGCTGGAAGACATCGACGTCGGGGGAGTGGGTGGCACCCTCGCCGGAAACGCCCTGTCGCTCGCCGGCATCCGCGCCACACTCGGGCAGGTGCTGACCGCTGAGGTATACCCCGCCATGATTCAGCGCGCCACCGAATGGACCGAGGGAGTCCAGAAGGTAATCGACGAGTTTGGCATGCCCTGGCAGGTGACCCAGCTGGGCGCGCGTAGCGAATACAGCTTCATGCCCACCGCGCCCCGTAACGGAAGAGAAGCCGCTGACGCGGATGATTTCCCGCTGCAGCAATATCTGCACCTACACGCGCTCAACCGCGGCATCCTGCTGACCCCGTTCCACAACATGGCGCTGATGTCCCCTGCGACAACAGCAGAGGACGTCGAGCGCCACTCGGTTGCTTTTGCTGAGGCGGTATCAGAGCTGGTTGGCTAGTCGAGTGACCAATCGTTTCGACACCTCCAACGCCGAGCAACTGGCCGCGGGCTTGCGCCAGGCGCGCATGGCGCTGGGTCGTAAACAAGTGGTGGTGATGCCCACCGATACCGGGTACGCATTAGTCGCGAACGCGTTCTCCCCCGCGGGTGTCGCGACACTTCGAGAGGTCAAGGGGTGGGATCGTCCTATTCCTCCGCAGGTGCTGATCCCTGGCATCCCCACCTTGGCAGCACTCGCCGCAGAAGTGGTCGAGCCGGTCAAGGCGTTGACAGAAGAATTCTGGCCCGGTGCGCTGAGTGTGATCGTGCCCGCGGGGGACTCATTGCAGTGGGATTTGGGTGACAACAAGGGCACAGTGACGCTGCGGATGCCCGCCCACGTGGTTGCGAGCGAATTGTTGTTGGACGTGGGCCCGCTGGCTGCTACTCAGGCGGCCCCTGTGGGTCAATCGCTTCACACCATCGACGCGATTGAGGCGGCGTTTGGCGAAAACGTCGCTGTGTATCTGGACGACCCGAGTCTCCAGCCCCTCACACAATCCACCGTTGTCGACGCGACCTCGTGGGGGTTAGAGAACGGCTCCATTCGCGTCGTCCGAGCGGGAGATATTCCTACAGAAGCAATCATTGAATTGCTGGGTAGCGACTCGGTTTCGGTCTCGACAGACTAAGAGCTACCAGGGTTGCACCCAAGGTTGAGGCTTTCAGCTTTCGATTAGTTTGGGGGAGCCCTCGCTTGCTAGGGTGTAAAAAAACGTAGCCGCCGCGCGCCGACACGCGCGCCTCGACTCGGGAGACGACGCTGTTCGCGACACTTTCTAGCCGCCTGATGCCTTTGGCCGGCGGCGAAACTGGCGAGTTTAGTCCGCCGACGATTGCCGAGTTCTTCCCTCCCGCGATCCTCTTCGAAGGCACCATCTTCGAAATGAACCGAATCGTGCTGATTCGCCTTCTCGCGGTCCTGGCACTGTTTTTGGTTTTCTACTTCGGCACTCGGAAGATGACCGTTATTCCGGGACGATTCCAGGGTGCCGTTGAGATGGCCCTCGACCTGGTGCGCAACGGCATTGCCCGCGATGTGCTGGGTGAAAAAGACGGTAAGCGCTTCTTGCCGCTGCTCACGACAATCTTCTTCCTTGTTCTCTTTATGAATCTGACCGGTGTCATACCGGGGCTCAATATCGCGGGAACCAGCGTGATTGGTATGCCGCTGGTTCTCGCCGTGGCGTCCTATATCGCCTTTGTGTATGCGGGTCTGCGCAAGCACGCCGGAACGTTCCTTAAGAACTCGCTCTTTCCCCCGGGTGTGCCCTGGCCGCTTTATTTGATTGTGACCCCAATCGAGCTTGTCTCGACCTTCGTTCTGCGCCCCGTCACCCTCACCCTGCGTCTTCTGATGAACATGGTGGTGGGCCACTTCCTGCTGGTGCTGTTTTTCTCGGCCACCCACTTCTTCGTTCTCTACTCCGGAGACATCAAAGCGCTCTTCGGAATTGGCACGATCGCCTTTGGCATCGTCTTCACCTTCTTTGAACTGTTGGTCGCGCTACTGCAGGCCTACGTGTTCACCCTCTTGACCGCCGTTTACCTCCAGCTCGCGCTGGCGGAGGAACACTAAACCCCCGTCCCACTTGTGGGACACCAACCAGGAAGGAAACACCTGTGGAACTCGCCGAACTCACCGGAAACATCGCCACAGTCGGTTACGGTCTCGCTGCGATTGGACCCGCCATTGGCGTGGGTATCGTCGTCGGTAAGACCATCGAATCGGTGGCACGTCAACCGGAGCTGCAGGGTCGCCTGACGGTTCTGATGTACATCGGTATCGCCTTTACCGAGGCGCTGGCGTTCATCGGTATCGCGACCTACTTCATCTTCACTGGCTAGGAGAACCCATGCTGCCGCTGATGGTTTACGCGGCAGAGGGTGAGGCCCAAAACCCGCTCCTGCCCGCAATCTACGACATTGTCTGGTCGTTGATTCCGTTCGCCCTCGTGCTCTTTTTGTTCTGGCGCGTGGTGCTCCCTCGCCTGCAGGCGACGCTCGACGAGCGTTCGGCTGCGATCGAAGGTGGCATCGAAGACGCCCAGTCTGCGCAAAAGGAAGCCCAAGCGGCGCTTGAGAAGTACACCAAGCTTCTCGCCGACGCACGTGACGAAGCGGCCTCAATCCGCGACGAAGCGCGCGGTGAAGGCCAGAAGATTCTCAAGGAAATGCGCGAACAGGCCCAGGCTGAAGCAGACCGCATCAGCCAGACCGCCCAAGCGCAGATCGAAGCCGAGCGCCAAGCCGCACTCGTCTCGCTGCGCAAAGAGGTCGGCTCACTGGCTCTGGACCTGGCGGGAGCAGTCGTGCGCGACCAGCTCGGCCAGGACCGTAAGGCCAAGAGCTTGGTCGATGGCTTGCTGAAAGACATGTCCGCTGAGAAGCCCGCGAGAAAGCCTGCGGCGAAGAAAGCGAGCAAGTAGGACATGGGCTCATCAACGAGGGCATCACTAGACAATTTGCGCGCTCAGGTCGCCACGATGGCGGCCTCTGACGAGCTGGTGTCTGGTGTGTGTGAGGTGGGGCGGGCTATTGCCCAGCACCCTCCTCTGCTTCAGGCGTTGGCCCACCATGGCCACAGCGTCGACGAGCGCACCGCCCTCTTGGCTTCCGCCCTCCCCTCTGTTCCTGCTGGCGTGCGCGAGGTCGTCGCCTCCGTCGTCGCACAAAACTGGTCCAAGCCCGCTGATTTCTTGGCGGGAGTCGAAGAACTCGCCGTGCGTCTGGCGTCCAAGGCAGCAGGTTCTGCCGACGTGACCGGAGAGTTGTTGGAAGTGGGCCGTGTGATTCGAGGGCACTCCGACTTGCAGCTGGCCATGTCAGATAAGAGGGCACAAGCAGACGCCAAAATGTCGCTTGCTCAGTCGCTTTTTGGCAAAAAGGTGTCTTCGGTCGCCATGGAAATTACGAAGCACTTGGTCGCGCTCCCGCGCGGACGGCGAGTCAGCGATGCGCTGAGCCAAGCGGCGAGCGTTGTCGCAGACCAGCAGGGCCTGGGGCTCGCGGAGGTGCGGGTGGCATCATCACTCGCCGCAGCCCAGGAGACCAGCCTTCGCGAGACGTTGAAGAAGCGTTTTGGCCGTGACCACTACCTGGATGTCGTCGTCGACCCAGAAGTGATTGGTGGCGTGAGAATTCGAGTCGGTGACGTGGTCATCGATGCGAGTGTGAGCAAGCAACTGAGTGACATGAGGATTCAACTGGCGTCCTAGCGGGCGTGAGAGATTTTCGACCCAACAAGGAAAGAACAATGGCAGAACTGACAATCAACCCGAAAGAAATCAGCGACGCGCTGAAGAGTTTCGCCTCCTCCTATGAGCCGGGTAAGGCTGATGCGACCGAGGTGGGAACCGTTGTCGACGCCGCAGACGGTATCGCCCACGTTGAGGGCCTCCCCGGTTGTATGGCCAACGAGTTGGTGCGCTTCGCCGACGGCACCCTCGGTATCGCTCAGAACCTCGACGAGAACGAAATCGGTGTCGTGATCCTCGGCGAGTTCTCCGGCGTCGAAGCAGGCCAGGAAGTCACCCGCACCGGCGAGGTTCTCTCGGTTCCCGTGGGTGATGGTTACCTCGGCCGCGTGGTGGACCCGCTGGGTAACGCCATTGACGGACTGGGAGAGATCAAGACCAAGGGTCGCCGTGCTCTGGAGCTCCAGGCCCCCGGTGTGATGATGCGTAAGTCGGTGCACGAGCCGCTGCAGACCGGCATCAAGGCCATTGACGCAATGATCCCGATTGGTCGTGGACAGCGTCAGCTGATTATTGGTGACCGCCAGACCGGTAAGACCGCGATTGCGGTGGACACCATCATCAACCAGAAGGCCAACTGGGAATCCGGTGACGCCACCAAGCAGGTGCGTTGCATCTACGTTGCTGTGGGTCAGAAGGGCTCAACTATCGCCGCGGTGAAGGGTGCGCTGGAAGACGCTGGTGCAATGGAATACACCACCATCGTGGCTGCGCCCGCCTCCGACCCCGCGGGATTCAAGTACCTCGCCCCCTACACCGGTTCGGCCATTGGTCAGCACTGGATGTACGACGGCAAGCACGTTCTGATCATCTTCGATGACCTGAGCAAGCAGGCTGAGGCCTACCGTGCGGTGTCGCTGCTGCTGCGTCGCCCGCCGGGCCGTGAAGCGTTCCCCGGGGACGTCTTCTACTTACACTCCCGCCTGTTGGAGCGTTGTGCGAAGCTTTCGGACGAGTTGGGTGCCGGTTCGATGACGGGTCTTCCGATCATCGAGACCAAAGCCAACGACGTCTCTGCGTTTATTCCCACCAACGTGATTTCGATTACGGATGGTCAGATCTTCTTGCAGTCGGATCTGTTCAACGCCAACCAGCGTCCCGCCGTGGACGTCGGTATTTCGGTGTCTCGTGTGGGTGGTGACGCCCAGGTGAAGTCGATCAAGAGCGTCTCGGGAACCCTGAAGCTCGAGCTCGCCCAGTACCGCTCACTGGAAGCCTTCGCGATGTTCGCCTCCGACTTGGATGCCGCTAGCCGTCGCCAGTTAGCGCGCGGTGCACGTCTGACCGAACTTTTGAAGCAGCCCCAGTACTCGCCGTACCCGGTGGAAGAGCA
>JBMSHQ010000031.1:0-11774 GCA_049416945.1 Pontimonas sp.
TGACTGTGAACAACGCCCACCGTCTCATTTGGGAGTTCTTTGCCGCGATGGCGGTCAAGAAGCGCGACCAAGTCTGAAACTGCACAGAAACCACGCTCAGAGTTCTCGCGCGTCAGGACCATGTCCTATCGGAAAGATCAATCACCAACTCCGGCATCACAGTTCGCAAAGGCCCGTCGCCATCTGACGACAAGCCCTCGATGAACCCCAGGTAGGCATCGTGCAGGTGTCGGCGCATTGCCCGCTCTGCGTCTTCGGGCTGTGCCAACTCGATTGCCCTCGCAATTTCGCGGTGTTGGTCGACGCTTCGCTTCCAATCCCATTCGGTGCGGAAGGCACGGAACAGGTGGAGGTGGCAGTGCGAACGTGCATAGGAATCAACCAACACGGGATTGTCGGTGGCCCTCACGATGGCTTGGTGAAACGCGCTGTCGTGACGAATCATCATGAGATTGACGGGGCCCGCATGCGGGTCAAAAGACGCAATTTCTTGAGAGAGTTCGTGCGCAGGGTTGCCAAGGCGATTGGCGGCAGCGGCGGACGCAGCCCACGGCTCGACAAGCAGCCGGAACTCAAACAGTGCCCTCACGCCTCGTGCGTCCAACACATCGGTGGTGGCATACCCCTTATTCGATGTGCCAACGAGGAGGTTGTCGCCCTGTAGCTGGCGAAGTGCCTCGCGCACCGGGGTCGACGAGACTCCCAATTCCATTGAAATCGCGCGAATGTTGATGCGCGTCGCCGGTGGCAGGGTGTGTTCGAGAATGCGGCGCCGCAGCTCCAGATAGACCTCTTCTGAGGTCAAGCGAGACTCTAGTTCGGCCATGGTTCCTCCTCAGAACTATTCTCGCGTGAATAAATGTTTACACGATTCTCAAAAAGTGTGTACTATTTCGTAAATCTCGATACAAAGGAGTGAGATGGTTCAACGGCGCTTCCCCCGTCCCAAAGACCTTGCTCCGCTGCTGCGGTTCAAGCCGTTCGAGCCCAATGGGACGAAGCGTCGCCTGGACAAAGCCCTCACCATTTACGACCTCCGCACGATCGCGAAGCGCCGCACGCCGCAGGCCCCCTTCGACTACACCGACGGAGCGGCCGAAGAGGAACTCTCGCTCGAGAGGGCACGTCGAGCCTTCCGCAACATCGAATTCCACCCCAACATTCTCCGTGACGTCTCGAATGTCACTACAGAACGCGAGGTTCTTGGTGGCCCGAGCAGATTCCCGCTCTCCATTGCCCCCACCGGCTTTACCCGAATGATGCACACCGAAGGGGAACATGCCGGAGCCTCCGCCGCCGGAGAGTTCGCCATCCCCTTCACACTCTCCACGATGGGCACGGCATCTGTTGAAGACATCGCCACCGTCGAACCCCTGGGACGACGGTGGTTTCAGCTCTATCTCTGGACCAACCGCGACCAGTCGCTCGAACTCGTTCACCGCGCCCGCGATGCCGGCTATGACACCCTGGTCGTCACCGTCGATGTTCCCGTCGCAGGGGCGCGACTGCGTGACAAGCGAAACGGAATGTCGATTCCTCCGGCGTTGACCGCCAAGACCATCGTGAACGCCATTCCCCGCCCCTGGTGGTGGTTTGACTTCCTCACCACGCCCCCACTTGAATTCGCGTCTCTCAACAGCTGGGGCGGAACAGTCGGCGAACTCATCGACAAAATGTTTGACCCCACCATTACCTTCGACGACCTGAAATGGATTCGGAAGGCGTGGCCCGGAAATTTGGTCATTAAGGGCGTCCAGTCGCTCGACGACGCGGTCGCCCTCGCCAAAATCGACGTCGACGGAATCGTGCTCTCTAACCACGGGGGCCGCCAGCTCGATCGGGCGCCCATCCCCTTCCACCTCCTCCCCGCAGTAAATGAAGAAATCGGCTCCGACGTCGAACTCATGCTCGACACGGGCATCATGTCGGGTGCCGACGTGGTTGCCGCGGTCGCGATGGGGGCGCGTTCCACCATGATCGGTCGGGCGTATCTCTATGGACTGATGGCCGGCGGACGCGCCGGCGTAGTCAGAGCGCTCGAGATTCTGACCTCAGAAATTGTGCGCACTATGCAACTTCTTGGGGTCACCCACATTGATGAACTAAACGCCAAACACGTCACTCAGCTGGCTGAGCTCACCCCGGTGAGTCCTGCCACACACAGGAAGGAAAAGTGATGGAAGAAATCGTCTTTAAACCCGAGCGGGCTGACTACGCCTACACGTTTGGCGGGGTTAAACCCGTTCGAACGGTGAAACCCGGAAGCGTCATGCGGTTGTGGTCAGAAGACGCCTTCAACTTTGCCCTCACCAGCGTGGACGACATGCCGAGCCAAAAAATCGACATTCGCTACGTAAACCCTCAAACCGGGCCGTTCTACGTCGAAGGCGCCGAGCCGGGTGACACCCTGGTGCTCCACATCGTCGACCTAGAACCCGCCCGAGACTTTGGTGCTTCGTCGACCATTCCGTTCTTCGGCGGGCTTTCGGCCACCGACCGCACGGCCATGTTGCACGACGCGCTGCCCGAAGCGACCTGGATCTACCACGTCGACCGGGCAAAAAACATGGTCGGCTTCCAATCCCGCTTCGGCAATCAAGAATTTGCCCTTCCCATTGAGACCATGCTCGGCACGGTCGGTGTGGCACCGCCCGCCGGGGAGGTCCGCACCAGCTTGGTGCCGGAGCGCTTCGGCGGAAACATGGACACCCCCGAAATGAAGGTGGGTACCACGGTGTATCTCGGGGTGAACGTCGACGGGGCAATGTTCTCGATCGGAGATGGCCACTACCGCCAGGGCGAAGGCGAGTCCTGTGGAACCGCCGTCGAAGGGGCGATGAACTCGGTGATTCTCGTCGACCTCATCAAAGGCAACGCGCCACTGTGGCCCAGGCTGGAAAACGACGACTACTGGATGGTCGTCGGATCGTCGCGGCCGATGGAAGACGCGTGGCGTATCGCCCAAGTGGAGATGATCCACTGGCTCGGAGACATTCTCGGCCTGCACTACATGGACGCATACCAGCTCGTCACACAAGTGTCGCTCTCACCGATTGCGAACTGTGTGGACACCAACTACTCAGTGGTGACGAAAGTCCCCAAGAGCATCCTGCCGAAGTCAACGGCCTTCGACGGGATGCACGACAAGCTCCGGCAGCTGGCCAAAGAGGTCCAGTAGTCGGGAACAAGGGAGAACTGGCTGTTCTCAAAGCCAACGATGGACATGGAGGTCCAACAACAATGGAAAAACAGGCAAACCCGGCAGTACTCGGCCTTTTGGGCTATGGAATGTCGACCGTACTGCTCAGCCTTATCAACAGTGGAATCATCCCGTTTGACGGAATGATTCTCGCGATGGCGCTCTTCTTCGGAGGCGCTGCCCAGACCCTGGTCGCATCGATGCTGTTTCGTCAGGGTGACACCTTCGGAGTGGTGGCCTTCGGTGGCTACTCGTTCCTCTGGCTCACTTTCGGCCTGATGAACGTGGGTGCTGTTCGCGAATGGTGGACGGTCGACGCTGCATCGGTCGGTTGGTACCTGATCATTTGGATGGTGTTCACCATCTTCCTCACGATCGCCTCGACGGTGGCGCCTCGCGTGCTCACCATCATCCTGTTCCTCACCATCATCCTGCTCGGCTCACTCGGATTCGGTGCCCTCACCGGCAACGCCGCTCTGAGCCTGTTTGGTGGCTACGAGGGCATCCTGACCGGAGCGCTGGCGATGTACATGGCGTTCGCGGTCTTGCTCAACGAAATGTGGGGCAAAGAGGTTCTGCCTCTGGGCACCCCGTTCCGCCGCTAACCCCAAGGAAAGGATCACTATGGATCTCGGAATCAAAGGAAAGGTCGCCATCGTCACCGGTGGCACCAAAGGTATTGGTCGCGCCATTGTCGAGACCTTCGCCAACGAAGGTGCCAATGTCGCCTTCTGTGCTCGCAACGCCGATGAGGTGGCGGAAACCGAAAAGGCCCTCGCCGCCAAAGGCGTTAAGGCCAAGGGAACCGCACTCGACGTCGGAGACGCGAAGGCACTGCGCAAGTGGGTGGAAGACACCGCCAAAGAATTTGGCGGTATCGACATGGCCGTTGCGAACGTGTCGGCCCTGGCCATTCCCGACGAAGACGAAAACTGGGACACCTCCTACCGCGTTGACCTGATGGGTACGGTCAACCTGTGCAAGGCAGTGATTCCGCACCTCGAGAAGTCGGATGTGAAGTCCCTCGTGGCGATCTCGAGCGTGTCCGGTCGCGAGGCAGACTTTGCCTCCGGCCCCTACGGCACCTTCAAGACCGCCATCATCGGCTACATGGCAGGGCTCGCGCTCTCACTGGCGGAGAAGGGAATTCGTGCGAACACCGTGTCGCCCGGAAACACCTACTTCCCCGGTGGCGTGTGGAACAGCATCGAAACGGGTAACCCCGATCTGTTCAACTTCGCCATGGGCCTCAACCCAACCGGACGGATGGGCACAGCGGAAGAAATTGCTTCCGGTGTGGTCTTCATCTCGAGCCCGGTCTCCTCGCGCACCAGTGGCGCGAACCTCCTAATCGATGGGGCACTCACGCGCGGTATTCAGTTCTAAACCGCGCGACACTTCGGGCCGGGGACACGCCATCCCCGGCCCGAAGTGCGTTGACAATGCTCCTCAACCCCAAAGATTGCCTGCAGGTAAAGAAACCTTGCCTCCGTCTCGGTAGTGAAGCCCACCACTCAAATCACGTTTGAGCAGTACTGGGCCGTCAATGTCGACAAACTCGCAAAACTGACCAATCACATAACTCGGAGCCATCGATAGAGAGGTTCCTGTCATGTTGCCCACCATGATTTTTTTGCCATCACGCTGCGCACACTTCACGATTTCGAGGGCCTCGGTGAGACCGCCACACTTATCCAGCTTGACGTTGATCACGTCATAGAACGGAGCCACCTCGTCATACTCGGCGACGTTCATCAGACTCTCATCCGCGCCAATAGGGATGGGCGACTGTATGCCCCTGAGTAACGTGTCGTCACCCCGCGGAAGGGGTTGTTCCACCATGGCGACACCGAGCTCCAGGAGCTCGGGCAGGTACTCCTCGAGAGAGTCCCTGCTCCAGCCCTGGTTGACGTCGATGACGAGCTGGGCATCTGGCCGAGCATCACGGATTGCGCGTAACCGTTCAAGGGGCATCTGGTCATCAAGCTTCACCTTCAGATGAGCAAAATCAGAGAGCTCACGAGCTCGGGTGGCCATCTCCTCGGGAGTCCCAATACCGATGGTGGCCACAGTGATGAGTTCGTGGGGCGTGATTCCGAGTAGTTGCCAAATGGTTTGCCCACTGACTTTGCATTCAAGATCCCAATAGGCGCAGTCAAGGGCATTCCTCGCTCCCCCGGGTAGTAAGAGTTCTTGAATTTCTAGCCGGGTCGCCCCCGATTCGACGGCAGAGCGCACCTGCTCAAGCTGCGCCATCATCGACTCTTGAGTGTCGCCGAGGTAGTAGATGCCACACGCCTCTCCTCGACCTCGGTGTACTCCGGAAATGAGGGTCACCCACACGGCTTCGAGTTCGGTGAAGGTGTAGCCGGTAATGACAAACGGTGAGTGAAGAGGGAAGTTCTTCTTCTCAACCAGCATCTCCATGACTAGCCCTGTTCGTTCAGATAGTCGATAATCGGGCCCACGCCTCCGCGTAGCGGGTCCACGGCCGGAAGTTCGTAAGTGTGAGAGAGGTTGCGCAGATAATTCTGCGCCTCCTCTTCGCTGAGAGAACTCGTGTTCACACTAATCCCGACTGGCTTGATTCGCGGGTTGACCGAAAAACCAATTTCGATTGTGCGCTCAATGACTTCTGAAATCTCGGGGAGGGGGAAGTTATCCCAGCCAGAAATGCGGGTTCTTCCGGCTTCCGTGCACACCACAAACGCATCGGGTTGTGAGCCCAAGAGAAGCCCCATGCTTACGGGGGCGTATCCGGGGTGGTGCAGAGCTCCTTGACCTTCGATGACATCCCAGTGGTCATCGTCGTTTCGGGGCGAAAGCATTTCCGCAGCGCCGGTGAGAAAGTCAGCGGCCACGGCATCCATGGGAATGCCCGAGCCGGAGATCATGATGCCGGTTTGCCCGCTGGCACGGAAGGTGGCCTTCATTCCCCGCTCGCGCATCTCCTTCTCAATGGCGAGTGCAGTGTATTTCTTTCCCAATGCGCAGTCGGTGCCCACTGTGAGCAGGCGCTTGCCGGGGCGCTTGATTCCTGTGCCCACCGGAATGTTGTCAGGCGGCACCCTCACATCGATCAGTGAGCCGCCCCCACTCTTCGCCGCGTCAACGAGCTCCGGGAAGGAGGTGAGGCGTGTGTGAAAGCCAGCCACGACATCGAGGCCCAGCTCGAGTGCTTGAACCAAGGCGGGTATCCAGTGAGTAGGAAGCGAACCACCAATCAGTGCTGTTCCGATGATGACTGACTGGGCCCCTTCCGCGGCGGCGCTCACAATGTTGTGATCAGGCAACCCCGCATCGGCAGTGTCAGGGGTGAGGCGAAACTGCCCCATACACAACTCGGGCCGCCACTGGGCCAGGCCAATTCCGGTCTTGGCGTAGGTGGGTCGCTCTTCATCGCCAAAGAACACCAGATAGGGGGCCCTCAGTTCTAACACCCTGCCAGTGTGCCACGCCTGCACGTACCCGCGAACCACCCCATTTGTCCACAAATTGCGGGCACAAGAACTTCTCCACCATTAGACAGATCGCCCTTCTAATACCGTTTTGATACCATTAACGTCATGGCCATGACTCTGAGAATTAGCGACACTCTGGACCACCGACTCAACGAGTTCACTGCTCGGTCGGGCGTCTCAAAAAACAAAGTTGTGCTTGACGCAATTGAGGCCTATCTCGATCAAGCGGAACTGAAGTCCGCCACACGAAGCTCCGTGCAGCGAATTGCGGCTCGGGACTCTGAACTGCTCAATCGACTCTCAGACGCATGAGCTCGCCCCTAAACCTCGATGCGTTCGTTGAGGCGCTGCGCGAGGTGGGCTTCGTCGTCAGAGATGCAGGCCTTCTCGCGTCAGCACTCGAGCGCCCACACACGACGCTCTTTGGCGAAGAGGTCTACCCCACCCTTGCCGAGAAGGCTGCCGCGATGGGCCACGCCATCGCCAAATACCACCCCATGCTCGATGGAAATAAGCGC
Organism: Pontimonas sp.; assembly: GCA_049416945.1. Lineage (GTDB taxonomy): Bacteria > Actinomycetota > Actinomycetes > Actinomycetales > Microbacteriaceae > Pontimonas. The sequence goes on from JBMSHQ010000031.1 coordinate 7,179, forward strand.
TCCGCATGGATTGGCATGAACGTGTTTCTAGAACTCAACGGGTTTGATGTCGACGCATCAGTCGATGAAGCATTTGACTTCATGCTCGACATTGCCAACGACCGAATCGAGCTACCCGCTATCGCCTCATGGCTCGAAGCTCGGATGAAACCGCTGAGCTGATGCGTCCTATTCGAACCGCAGCGCGTCGACTGGCTGCAACTTCGCCGCTGTTCGTGCCGGCCACACCCCAAACACAATTCCGACAAACGCGCTGAAGCCCAGGGCGAGAGTGACTGTCGCGGGGTCGATAAAGAAGTCCCAGTCACCGAGGCGTGAAAGACCAAATGACGCCAATTCTCCGATGACGAGGCCGATGAAGCCTCCCATCAACGAAAGAACGACAGCCTCCATCAAGAATTGCACCAGAATCTGACCCTGCGTCGCACCGATGGCACGACGAACACCAATTTCTCGGGTGCGCTCACGCACAGAGACCAACATGATGTTCATAATTCCGATACCACCCACCACGAGGCTGATGCCGGCAATACCGGTGATGAGAAGACTCAGTGTGCCAGTGACGGTATTGACCGCGTCTTGGAGTGCAGCCTGGTTGAAGATAATGAATTCGGCGTCCTCGTCGTCGACGAATCCCTTCTCCGCCCGCAAATAGGATTCGACCCCTTGCTCAACCGAGTCGACGGTCTCCTTCGCTGTCGCCTGGACGTTGATGACCGACACATACGGTGACTTCGCAAAAAGACTGCGGGCGGCGGTTTGGGTGATGTAGACGTTGCCGCCGCCACCAAAACCATCAGCGTCATCGAGTACCCCAATGAACTGGAAGGCGACTCCGTTGATACGGAACTCGTCACCCAGGTTGTCAAAGCGCATGCCCAGCTCATCAGCGGCGACCGCGCTCAACACGGCGACCCTCGCCGACTGGGCGCCGGGGGCTGCAGGTAAGAAGCGGCCCGACGCCACCGTGGGTGTCGCAATCGCTTCGTAGCCCGGGGACACACCAATTAGACCCAGCGTGGTCTCATTTCCCTCAAAACTGGCCGATCCGTTACTGCGCACTTCGCTCGAGACGCGAAGCACGTTGGGTAAAGCCGCAATGTTTGCAACGTCAGAATCTTGCAAACCATCCGGCGTCGTCGCCGTCACCGAAATCTGGTTGGCTCCTAAGTCCGCCAACGATTCGTCAATACCTTGCTGGGCCCCCTGCCCCACGGAAATCAGCGCCACCACAGAAGTGACACCGATGATGATTCCGAGCATGGTGAGCGCACTGCGCATTTTTGACGCCCGAATGCGCTGGAGCGCCATGCGCAAGATCAGCCACGGAGTCATCGAACACCCGCCATTTGATCAGACTTCTCGTCCCGCTCAATCAAACCGTCGCGGATATATACGCGACGCTTGGCGGCCGCCGCGACGTCCAAGTCGTGAGTAATCAGCACGATCGTGCGTCCATCTGCGTTCATCTCTTTGAACGTGTTCATGACCGCTTCCCCCGAAGCCGTATCGAGAGCACCCGTCGGCTCGTCCGCCAAAACCAGGTCGGGGTTGGTCACGAGAGCCCGGGAAATAGCAACACGCTGCTGCTGACCGCCACTGAGCCGTGAGCGATCGAAGTCGAGGCGGTCACCCAAGCCGAGTTTCGAGAGCATCTCAGCGGCTCGACGACGTGCCTCGCGAGGCCCAATGCCCTGATAGAGAAGCGGGGTTGCCACATTGTCAACGGCCGACGTCAACGGGAGAAGCTGAAACTGCTGGAATACGAAACCGATGGCCTTCGAGCGAAGTGCGGTGAGTTCCTTATCGTTGAGGTCCTTGACGTTCTTACCCGCCACAATCACATCGCCTGAGGTTGGGCGATCCAAGCAGCCAATGAGGTTCATCATCGTGGACTTACCAGAACCCGATGGGCCGACGATGGCCACAAATTCCCCGCGTTCTACCTGCAAGCTCACGCCGGCGAGCGCCACTGTTGCCACATCCCCGGTTTGGTATTCCCGGCGGACGTTGCGCAAGTCAACGACCAATTCGCCCATTAGTTGAATTGTTCCTGCTGCCGCTGGCGGTCTTCAACGCCGGGAGGCGGGCCAGTTCCGGGCTCCCAATCACCGCCAACAACGGGGAATTCTCCCACGTCACCGATGATCACGGTTTCGCCACCCTCTAGGCCGCTAACAATTTCAACGAACGCACCACCTTCGACACCGGTCTCGACGTACACCGCGCGGATGGTTCCATCAGACTCGAGCACATTCACCACGGTCTGGTCGCCTTCGATGTTCAGCGCCGCCACCGGCACAGCGACAACACCAGGCGTCTGGTCAGTAATGATGTTGATCTGAGCGGTCATGCCCACTCGAAGTTTGGCGGGAGGATTATCCACCGACACAGTCACCTCATAGGTGGTGAGGGTTCCACCAGAGGGGTCGACCTGACCCACGAGGCCGACTTCGGTCACAGTTCCCGTAGTGGATTCCTCAGGTAATGCATCAAAGTCGACGTTCACCTCTTGGCCCTCTTCGATTCCGACGACGTCGGATTCGGCAAAGTTTGCGGTGACTTCAAAGCCACCCAAATCGGCAATCACGAACAGGTCTGCACCAGCCGACGTGACCGAGTCGCCCTCTTCCACGGCCACCGACAACACGGTGCCAGACATGGGCGCGGTGAGCGTTGCCTTGGCCAGATTGGCCTCTGCACTCGCCAGCCCCGCTTGCGCTGAAGCCAGAGCGGCCGAGGCGGCCGCCTTCTGGGCGGGAACTCTGGCTTGTTGGTACTCGGCAGTGTCGCGCTGGGCTTCCGCGGCTCCAATTTGAGCGCGAGCGGCGGCGACACCTTCTGAGCGATTGCTACTGAGGTCTTTGGCGTCTTCTAAGGCCTTCGCGGCGGTCGCGAGCGCCTGGTCAGCAGTGTTGATGGCCTGCTGAGCTTGGGCCTCGGCAAGATTTGCGGCCGACACCCCGTCACGAGCTGTGGAGAGGGTCGACTGAGCGGCAGCAACAGCGGCCTGAAGAGCCAGGGTGTCGAGTGTGGCGAGGGTGTCTCCTTCGCTGACGACATCGCCAGCCTCGACCGCCACAGTTGCCACATCGCCTGCAACGGCGAATTTCACACCCATCTGTTCAGTGGCTTTGACCTCACCTGAGGCGGCCACGGTAGAAGTGATGTCCATAACCGAGGCAGAGTCGGTAATCAGGACCTCCGCCGGATCGGGCTTCGGGGCCAGAGCGCTCGCCACGATTACTCCGACTACGACGAGTACAACGGCAATAGCACTGATGATGAGAACTTTGGTGGACTTCTTCACAACAACTCTTTTTCTTGAGAAAAACGCCGAAAAAGTCGGCGACTGTCCTTGAGTCTTGCACCAATGACTATGTGTTGCTGAAGGCTCGCTGAAAGTTACCTAAATGCCACGGAAACTCTGAAAGACTCCCCTTGTGAACGATTCGACACGGAACCCCCGCGGTCTGCGCTGGGTTCTTCGCACGGGGGCGAGTGTGTTTGGTCTCAGCGCCATTGTTCTTCTGCTTTCCCCCGGTGTTTTCCTAGACCTTCTCGAGTTACCCAACAGCGCCGATCAGCAATGGTCGATGCGCATGATTGCCATCACACTCGTGGCCCTCACCGGAAACATGGCCGTGGTGTCATTCAGCGCGGGACCTTCCGGGGTGATTGCTGCCGCGACCGTGATGCTTGTGAGTGCCGGGGCGCTGGGTTTTCTCACGCTCATAGTTCCCGCAACGATTACCTGGTTCACGGTTCTCTACGCTCTTGTAGGTTTTGGGTTCTCTGCCGCCTACCTCGTCGGGCTTGCTCTGTGGCTTCGGCCAGCTCGCTAAACTTTGGGGGATGCCTGACACCCCCGCACCCCTGCTCGTCTGGTTAGACGCCGAAATGACCGGGCTCGACCCCGATGTTGATGAATTGGTCGAGATTGCGGTGCAAATCACCAACTATGACCTTGAGCTCCAAGACGAGGGCTTCCATATCGTGATTAAGCCCAGTGACGCGTCCCTTCAGCAGATGGGCGACTTCGTGCGCACCATGCACACCGATAGCGGGTTAATGGACGACATTCCCCACGGGGTGACGCTGGAAGAAGCGGAAGAGAAGCTCATGGAGTATTTGCGGGGACATCTTCCCGAGGCCGGGACGGCCCCGCTCGCTGGCAACACCATTGGAACCGACCGGGCCTTCATTCAGCGCTACATGCCGCAGGTGCACAACCACCTTCACTACCGAAACATTGACGTGTCGACCATCAAAGAACTCGCCCGCCACTGGTTTCCCAAGGCCTATTACCAATCCCCCGAAAAAAAAGGTGGGCACCGGGCGTCCGCCGATATTTTGGAATCCATTCGGGAGCTCGCCTACTACCGCAACGCTGTGTTTGTCGATCAGCCGGGCCTCTCAACGACCGAAGTGAAGAAACTCAGCGCCTCCGTGACTGAAGCCTTCGGACCCATCGGCAACTAGGTCGCGCTGTATTACACTTGGGGGGTTGCCCTCAGGGCACATGGTGGGTATAGCTCAGCTGGTAGAGCGCCTGGTTGTGGTCCAGGAGGTCGCGGGTTCAAGCCCCGTTACTCA
>JBMSHQ010000032.1:0-11448 GCA_049416945.1 Pontimonas sp.
AGTGTTATCCAGTAGCGTTCGGGCGATTGCCAGCTTCACCGGCCACTCTGGAGCCATGACAGATCTCAACGGCGCATCCATTCTGGTCGTCGGCGCAACCGGTGGACTCGGTCGAGAAATTGCTTCGCTACTCCACGAGCGTGGGGCGAAACTCACGTTGACCGGCCGCGACGCCTCAAAATTGCAACAGCTCGGTATTCCCGCGGCGTTGATGACGGGTGATGCCACCGTGCCGGGAACGGCCGAACAGTGGGTCGCCCACGCCGTAGCGACATATGACCAGCTCGACGGCGTCATCTACGCCGCTGGCGTCGTGGCGTTCGGTCCAGCCCAGGACGTCGACGATTCCACCTTGGACACGCTCTGGGCGGTCAACGCGAAGGCCCCGATGACACTCTTGCGCGCAGCAACGCCCGAACTGGAGAAGTCTGCTCAGGCGGGTCGTTCGCCCTTTCTCTTGGCACTGAGCGGCGTCGTCGCCGAATCGCCCACAGCGGGTCTGGCGGCCTATTCGGCCGTGAAATCGGCGTTGCATGCGCATTGGAGTGCTGCCGGTCGAGAGCTGCGACGGGTGGGAATTCGCGTGCTCGATGCTCGACCGGGACACACCGAAACAGAACTCTCGAAACACCCCGTTGCCGGTGAAGCTCCTGCCTTCCCCGCGGGGTTGCAACCACACGATGTGGCGACACGAATTGTCGAGGGTATCGAGAACGACGAGAAGGATCTGCCCAGCACTGCTTTCGCCGCCCTCGGCTAGTCTTGGGGGGCCATGGCAGAGCCCGATATTTCTCAGCGCATCGCGCAGTTGCGCAGCAGTTTCGCTGATATCGCCGCAGTGTTGGACACCTCGCGGATCGATAAAGAAATTGCCCGACTCTCCGACGAAGCCTCCGCGCCCGACCTGTGGGACGACCCCGACCAGGCGCAAAAGGTGACGAGTGCTCTGAGCCATCGTCAACAAGAAAAGAAAACTATTGAGGACCTATCCACTCGTCTCGATGACTTAGACGTGTTGCGGGAAATGGTCGAAGAAGACCCCGACTCGGCGGGGGAATTGAGTCGTGAGCTCGAGGAGTTGGAAGACCTTATTTCCGACCTTGAGGTTAAGACGCTGCTCGATGGCGAGTACGACGAGATGCCCGCAGTGGTGACCATCCGCGCCGGTGCGGGAGGGGTCGACGCGGCGGACTTCGCGGAAATGCTGCTTCGGATGTATTTGCGCTTTGCCGAGGCCCACGGCTATCCCACCCAGGTTCTCGACACGAGCTATGCCGAAGAGGCTGGCATCAAATCGGCAACATTCGAAATCGACGCCCCCTATGCCTTCGGCAACCTCGCGAGCGAAGCGGGCACCCATCGACTGGTTCGGATGAGCCCGTTCAACTCTGCGGGCAAACGACAAACCTCATTTGCTGCTGTAGAAGTCGTGCCGCTGATGCCGGAGACCACCGAAATCGACATTCCTGAGGGCGACATCCGAGTGGACGTTTTTCGCTCCTCCGGCCCCGGAGGCCAGTCGGTGAATACCACCGACTCGGCGGTGCGCATCACCCACCTACCCAGCGGCATCGTGGTGAGCTGCCAAAACGAAAAGAGCCAAATTCAAAACCGCCAGGCGGCGATGCGAGTGTTAGCGAGCAGGCTGCTACTGCTGCAGCGGGAAGAAGAGGCTGCGAAAAAGAAAGAACTCGCGGGGAACATCACCGCTAGTTGGGGCGATCAGATGCGTAGCTACGTGCTCGCCCCCTATCAAATGGTGAAAGACCTGCGCACTGACTTCGAGGTGAACTCTCCGCAGGCTGTTTTCGACGGGGACCTGGACGGTTTTATCCGCGCCGGTATTCGCTGGCGCAAGAGCGCTGAGAGAGTGTCGTAACGACTATTCGTCGGTGGGCGCACCTAGCCTGGACACGCCATGATTCTTTTCGACCAGGTCTCCAAGGTGTACCGTGGCGCGGCTCGCCCCGCGCTCTCCAACGTGTCGTTGGATGTGCAGCCGGGAGAATTCGTCTTCTTGGTCGGCTCCTCCGGTTCGGGCAAGTCAACGCTGTTGCGTTTGGTGCTCAAAGAGGAGCGACCCAACTCCGGTTCGGTCCACGTTCTCGGCCAAGATCTCCGGCGCATTCCCGCGCGCAAGGTGCCCATTTTCCGACGCAACTTGGGTGTCGTGTTCCAAGACTTCAGATTGCTGCCGCAAAAAACCGTATTCGACAACGTTGCCTTCACCTTGCAGGTCATCGGAAAAAGCCAAGGGTTTATCCACGAAGCCGTGCCCGACGTATTGCAGACTGTGGGCCTCGCGCAAAAAGCCAACTCGTACCCCCACGAACTCTCCGGCGGTGAGCAGCAGCGCGTGGCGATTGCCCGGGCTGCGGTAAACAAGCCAGACATTCTGCTCGCGGACGAGCCCACCGGAAACCTCGACCCCGCGACGAGTGCCGGAATTATGAACGTGCTCTCGCGCATCAACGCCTCGGGCACCACAGTGCTCATGGCCACCCACGATGCGGGCATCGTGAACCAAATGCAGCGACGCGTGGTGGAAATTTCGAAGGGCCGCATCGTGCGAGATGAGCGGCAAGGCGGCTACCAGACCTCTGCGATTCCCCTGGGTGAGATGGACACCGCGCCCACTCCCGTCCAAGACGCAGCTGATTCGCCCACTCCGATTACGAAGAACGCCGATTTGTCCATTGACCCCGACGAGGTGCCAAGCTCCTTCCCCTGGGAGCTGCGGGCGTGAGACTGGGGTTCATCCTCCGCGAAGTTGCCACGGGTCTCGCGCGGAACGCTTCGATGGTGGTGTCCATCATCCTGGTGACGTTCATCTCGCTGACGTTTGTGGGAACCGCGGTGTTGTTGCAGGCCCAAATTCAACAAATGCGCGCCTACTGGTTTGATCGCGCGCAAGTGGCGGTCTATTTGTGCACGGACTTTTCGACACTGGGTGGCTGTGACCAGCAGGCGGCGACGGAGGACCAGATTCGCGCGGTCGAATCCCAACTGACCTCGCCCGCACTCGCCCCGTACATTCAGCGCTACGAGTTTGAAGACCGCGAAACGGCGTATAGCAACTTCCGTGAGCAGTTCTCGGGGAGTGCTGTCGTGGACTTGGTGAGCCCTGAATTTCTGCCGGAGACTTTTTGGGTGAGCCTTGTTGACCCCAGTCAAACAGAGCTCATTTTTGAGGCGATGGCCGGTCTCGCCGGTGTCGAGAGTGTGGTGGATCAGCGAAGCTACCTCGATCAGATTTTCGCTCTGCTCAACGCCGGAAGTATTACGGCGGTCGCAGTGGCAGCGCTCATGTTGGTGGCGGCAGCCCTGCTCATTTCCACCACCATTCGCCTGAGTGCTTTCTCACGCCGTCGTGAGCTCGGAATCATGAGGCTCGTGGGAGCGTCCAACCGCTTTATCCAAACGCCTTTTATTTTGGAGGGCGTTGTCGCCGCATTGGCGGGAGCCCTGCTGGCGAGCGGCGCGGTGTGGGCCATCGTCCACTATTTCGTGCGTGGCTACCTGGTTGATGCTCTCCCCACGACGGTATTCATCAGCTATGACCAGGCCTACCAGGCGATGCCCATTTTGATTGGCACCGGTGTGGCTCTCGCGGCTCTCGCCTCGTGGGCGTCAATTAGTCGCTATTTGCGCGTCTAGTTCTTCTTCGCGTCGTCGCTGAAGTCGACGTCGATTCCTGGGTCCTCACCGATCAGGATGGGCCCCGTTCTTGGGTCACCAATCAAGGCCACGGACTCGACGTGTTTGGTGACCACGCGTTCCCAGCTGATCCGGCGTGAGCGGAAGGAGAACACCGCAAGTTTTACGGTGTCCTCGGCGGCCCGTCCAATGAACGCACCGACGACGGCCAGAGGGGTGAAGAAGCTCAACACGATGGTGAGGGGCAAGCCAAAGAGGAAGGGCCCGGCGATGTCGCCGATGATGATGCCGGTTGTGTCGTTGCCGCTAGGAAGAACAGCGGCGTGGAGGAGCATTCGAACAATGACGGGTTGCATCGCGGCAGAAATCAAGACCCCGACCTGCGCGCTCGCTACCACCTCGGGGGAGAGCTCGGGATAGAGGGTGGGGAGTGTGAGCGAAGAGAGAGCGAAGAGGGTGCCGAAAATGAGCGACGTTCCAATGCCGATTCGGAAGATATAACGGGTCCACTGGGTAACGAGCCCGGCGTCTTCTTGGCCCACCGCTTGACCGGCCAGCACTGTGATGGCGCTGCTCAACCCCAGGCTTCCCACAACAAACACGGGGGCGACGGCACTGACCACTTGAACGGCAGCGAGGGGGCCGTCGCCCAGCTGCTGAACAGCGACGTTGTAGAGGAAGTTGCCCGAGGTCCAGGCAAGGCTCGTCAGGGCAAGGGGGAGGGCGAGGGTGAGGATGGGTTTGAGAATCCGCACCCAGTTTTTTGCCTTGGAGGGAAGGTCCCAGTCGGCAATGTCGAAGAGCCAATAAGTCTGGAACAACAGAATGAGCGCTTTGACGATGTGGCTCACCAGGGTCGCGATTCCCGCGCCCACCACACCAAAGGAGGGGATTGGACCCCAACCATAAACGAAGATGATGGCGAGCGGGGTGTTGACTACCACGCTGATGATGGTTGCCACCATGGGGCTGCGGGGGTGATCCACCGAGCGCAGCACCCCACCCAGGACCTGGCCGACGGTCACCGCGGGAAGTGACACCAAAATCAGCGCGAGATACAAGCTGCCTTCAGCAATCACGGTGTCTGACGCTCCGGCAAAGCTCAGAATCGAATCGGGGAAGAGTACGAAGGGGATGCTGATGAGGAGCGCGAGCGACACAGCAAGGACAATCGCGGACGACGTAGAAGTGTTCACCAGGTGACGATGGCCGCCCCCATAGGCACGCGCCACCACCACACCGGCAGCCAGCCCGATGGAATTGAGCGCGAACATGGGGATGAGATTTAAGGCGTTAGCGAATCCGACGGCAGCGACGGCGCTATCGCCCAAGCCACCCACGACAATCTGGTTCACCAGACCGAGGCCCAAAATGAGTATGAATTCGAGGCCGACCGGTATGGCGATAGACGCCACCCTCTTACCTGGGCGGGGAGGCAGTGAGAGTCCCCGAGCAATATTCATCTGTCTCGAGTCTATGCCCCTGCCTCGGAGCGCCAGTGCGGTTTTGCCGCTACCTTCTAAGTGGCCGATAACCCACACACCATGGAAAAAGGAGGTGAATCGTGCCGAAAGAAAAAGGCGAGAACGTCGTTGCCACTAACCGCAAGGCGAGGCACGATTACCTCATTGAAGACACCCTGGAAGCGGGTTTGGTGCTCACCGGTACCGAGGTGAAGTCACTTCGAGCAGGCCGTGCGTCTTTGGTTGATGGCTACGCCACAATCGACCACGGTGAAGCGTGGTTGGAGGGAGTTCACATTCCCGAATACACCGCGGGAAACTGGACGAATCACCCACCTCGGCGCAAGCGCAAACTGCTGATGCACAAGAGAGAAATTGCCAAATTGGCCGGACAAGTCTCACAGGGCGGATACACCCTCGTGCCTCTCAAGCTCTATTTCTTGGACGGCCGAGCGAAAGTGGAACTCGCACTCGCAAAAGGTAAGCGAGAGTATGACAAGCGCCAGGCGCTTCGAGAAAAGCAGGATTCTCGCGAGGCAGAACGCGCGATGCGCGCCAAAAACCGCGGTGAATAGCGATTTTTCGCCTTATTCCCGCACTTTCCCCAGCGCCCTACAGCGTGTAAACTGGAGGACTGGCCTAGGCCAGATTGATAACTCAATAGGGATGATGTCTAGCTTCTAGACCATTCCGAATACGGGGATGATCGGTTTCGACATTGCTTGTGATTCGGAGAGAAGCGGGTCGAGAACACAGGGTTGTCTCGTAAACGCCCCCTGTAATCCAATAGGTGCCAATACAAAGCGCGCCGACTTCGCCCTCGCTGCCTAAGCGCTAGCGAGCCCGAAGTCCGTCAGGCCACGTGAGCCTTCAGCGTGGACCCTGGCGTCATGGAGAAGGCTTGCTGAGTGGGGGAGTGTCAGCTCCACTCGGGACTTTTTACTGATGCTGGGCCTGTCGTTCACGGTGCGTGTGCCGAATGAACGGGGTCGAGATACACGCGAACGCACGCTACACCCGTAGAAGACTCCGTTTGTGGGCAGTGGACGGGGGTTCAATTCCCCCCATCTCCACCACTTTTTAGGCTCTCAGCCACGCCGTCGCGTTGCCCGGCAGCATCGCGCCATCGTGCGTGGCTGAGCAAATCAGCACCTCGCCTGCGGGCATCGCGACCGGTTCGTCACCGAAGTTTGTGATGACCTGCCAACCATCGTTGCGCTCATAGTGCAACACCGATTCGTCCGTGTGAATCCAGCGGAAGCTGTTGTCACCTAGCAGCGTGTTTCGAAGCGCAATCGCCTCGCGATAGAGCTCCAACGTCGAGCCTTCGACGCCCTCTTGGGCCTCGACCGAATAATCGCCAAACCACTGTGGTTGCGGCAGGTGAGAGCCGTTTGAGCCAAAGCCAAAAGAGCTTCCATTGCGCGTCCAGGGAATCGGAACGCGGCAGCCATCGCGGGATTTGGACTTGTGGCCGTAGCGCTCCCAGGTGGGGTCTTGCATGTCCTCGTCGGGGATGTCCAGAACCTCGGGTAGACCCAGCTCCTCGCCCTGGTAGATGTAGGTCGAGCCCGGCAAGCCGAGGATGTGCAGGGTGCCGGCGAGGGCTCGGCGAAGCCCCAGTTTTACGTCGACATCGGGGTTGAACCTCTTTGCCTCGTACCACGCGCTCTGGTCCAGGCCACGGGGGAACGCGAGCCTGGTTGCGTGACGAATGATGTCGTGGTTGGAGAGCACCCAGGTCGAGGAACTTCCAGATTCCCTCTCAAATTCGACGTTTTGGTCGACCACTTTCTTGTAGTCCGCTGCGCCCCACTCTGAGGCCACCAAATCGAAGTTGAAGACTTGGCCGAGGCTGTCGGGGGAGGCGTAGAGGAATTTTCTGCTGTGGGGAACCCACGACTCGGCAACGGCGATTCGTGGCGGGTCGTATTCGTTGAATACGGCACGCCATTCGCGGTAAATCTCTTGCAAATCATCGCGGTCGAACAGTGGATCCGTTCCGTCCTCAGGAATCAGGTCGACCGTGTAACCCGAACGAGAAGGCAATGGGTCGAGGTTCTTGACGAGCGCGTGGGCGACGTCAACCCTGAAGCCATCGACACCCCGGTCGCTCCAGAACCTTAGGGTCTTGAGGAAGTCTTCGCGAATCTCTGGCAGGTCCCAGTTGAGGTCGGGCTGTTCTTTGGCAAAGAGGTGCATGTACCACTGACCATCGGGCACGCGAGTCCAGGCGAGCGGGCTGAAGTGGCTCGCGAGGTCCGAGGGGGGAAGTTCACCGTTCTCACCGCGGCCGTCGCGGAAGATGTATCGGTTGCGGGCAGGGGAGCCAGGTTCTGACGCGAGGGCTTCTTGGAACCAGGGGTGTTGGTCCGAGGTGTGGTTGGGAACGATGTCGACAATGACCCGGATGTTGCGGTTGTGAAATTCGTCGATGAGCTGATCAAACTCTTCCAGAGTTCCAATTTTCGGGTCGACGTCACGGTAGTCGGCCACGTCGTAGCCGCCATCGGCGAGCTCTGAGGGGTAGAAGGGCGACATCCACACCGCGTCAACTCCGAGGTTCTTGAGATAGTCGGCCCGGCTAATAATTCCCTTCAAATCGCCGATGCCATCGCCGTTGGCGTCGGCGAAAGATCGGGGATAAACCTGGTACACCACTGCGGTTCGCCACCAATCGGCGGGGCCAGCGAGGAAAGTGTGGGAAGCCACTGTGCTCCTTGTGTCTCGTTCTGTCTAGCTGGGAGGGGTCTCAGCAAGTCGTTACCGAATAGTGATGGCACGATTTGCGGAACCGGTTGCGAAGAATGCTACTTTAGGTTTCGCAATGGTGCACGTTGGGTGCCCATTGCGCTACCTATCTCTGACAGAAGGAGTATCTCTATGAGGCACACCATTCGTCGTCGCTCCCTCGCGGGCGTGGCGGGACTGTCGGTAGCCGCATTCGTCCTCGCCGGTTGTGCCGGCGCTGCTGACGAAGCCGCAACTGACGCTGGTGCAGACTCGGGTTCGACCGAGTCGTCTGACATGGCTGCAGGCTGTGAAGCCTACGCCGACTACATGGGCAACGAGGGCACTGAGGTGGAGATCTACACCACCATCATCGACCCCGAAGCTTCGCTGTTTATCGAGTCCTTCGGTGAGTTCGAAGAGTGCACCGGAATCGACATCGTGTGGAACGGTGACCAGTCCTTCGAAGAGCAGATCGCTGTTCGCGTCGAGGGTGGAACCGCTCCTGACCTTGCCATCTTCCCCCAGCCTGGTCTTTTGAAGTCCTTCGCGGCTGACCTGGTTCCTGCCAACGACGCCACCTCGGCTTCGGTTGACGCGAACTACACCGCTGACTGGAAGAACTACGGAACCGTTGACGGAACCTTCTACGGCACCCCGCTGGGCGCTAACGTGAAGTCCTTCGTCTGGTACTCGCCGAAGGTCTTCGCAGACAACGGCTGGGCTATCCCCACCACCTGGGACGAGCTTCTCGCTCTCTCCGACGAAATCGTCGCGAGCGACTTCGACGGCACCGCTTGGTGTGTCGGATTCGAGTCCGGTGTGGCCACCGGTTGGGCTGGTACCGACTGGATGGAAGACCTCATGCTCCGCTTCCAGGACGCAGCTACCTACGACCAGTGGACTGGCCAGGCCGAACCGCGCCTGCCGTTCAACGACCCGAAGGTTGCTGAAGTTCTCGCTGAAGCCGAGAAGATCATCAAGAACGCTGACTACGTAGGCGACGTGCCTTCGATTGCGACCACCAGCTTCTCTGAGGCCGGTTTCGGAATCGTTGACGGCTCCTGCGCGATGCACCGCCAGGCTTCGTTCCTCGGTGGAATCCTCGTCGGTGACGCCGGTGCAACCATTGTTGACCCGAGCGACACCACCACTGAGGGTGGCATCTCCGTGTTCTACTTCCCCGGTGTGAGCGCCGACCAGACTCCTGCCCTCGGTGGTGGTGAGTTCGTGGCTGCGTTCCAGGACCGTCCGGAAGTGCACGCAGTGCAGCACTACATGACCACTCCTGAGTGGAACAACAAGAAGGCTGCTCTCGGCGGCTGGTTCTCCGCCAACCTCGGACTGGACACCGCTAACGTGGCTGACCCGGTCAACGCGGTTGCGGTGGACATCCTCCAGAACGCCACCACCTTCCGCTTCGACGGCTCCGACGTGATGCCCGGTGAAGTGGGTGCTGGTTCCTTCTGGGTCGAGATGACCGCTTGGGTGGCTGAGGACAAGGCGAACGCCGCTGTTCTCGACGCCATCGAGGCAACCTGGCCCGCTAGCTAGTCTTACTAGACTGGCGATAGCCAAGCTGGGGGTCTGTCCCACGGGCAGGCCCCCAGCACTATCTCAAACAATGGTGTTTTCGGTAGGGGGAGAATGTAGATGAATTCGTCGGTATGGGAAGTTATCGGACCGAACTTCGTTCTTCTCCTCGTCTCTCTGATCGCCTTCGCCGCGGTGGTCTACGCGGTGTTTCTGCTCGGTGCTCGCTCGTCGCTCAAAGCTCAAGAGTGGATGCGCTACCTCGTCTTCTTAGGCCCAGCAAGCCTTCTTCTTCTTATTGGCCTCATTTATCCCGCGATTCGCACCATCATCTTGTCTTTCATGGACAAAAAGAGCGAAAATTTCGTCGGCTTTGACAACTACATTTGGGCGTTCACCTTGCCCGAAATTCAGATTGTGCTTCGCAACACGATCGTCTGGGTGATTTTGGTTCCCGTCGTCTCCACCATCATCGGTCTCGCCATTGCCTATATGACCGACCGAATGAAGCGGGCAGCATGGGTCAAGTCCCTCATCTTCATGCCGATGGCGATTTCATTTGTGGGCGCCAGTGTGATCTGGGGCTTTATGTACAGCTTCGAGCCCAACCCCAAAAAGCCAGAGATTGGTTTGCTCAGCGCCATTTGGCGGGGCTTAGGCCTCGAACCGCGCAACTGGTTGCTCGAACCCCCACTCAACACGCTCCTGCTGATTGTGGTGTTGGTGTGGATTCAGACCGGTTTTGCCATGGTGATTCTCTCGGCCGCGATGAAGAACATCCCCGATGAGGTCGTGGAAGCAGCCATGTTGGACGGCGCATCGAACTGGCGTCGCTTCTTGCGAGTGACCCTCCCGATGATCCGTGGCACCGTCGTCGTCGTGCTCACCACCATCACCATTGGAACGCTGAAGGTGTTCGACATCGTGCGCACGATGACCGGTGGAAACTTCCAAACCAACGTGATCGCAAACGAAATGTATTCGCAGTCGTTTAGACAGTTGAACTACGGCCAAGGTAGTGCGCTCGCGGTGATTCTCTTCGTCGGTGTGATTCCGATTATTTGGTACAACCTCCGACAACTTCGACTCGAGAGGACGGAGCGATAATGACTGCCCTATCTGCCCCTCGTGGTCTCAGCGGCCAGCAGAAGAAGAAGGCGAAAGATATCTTCTCTTCCCCAGTGGCCTCGGCGATTGCCATCGTCATAGCGGTGTTGTGGACGATTCCGACCTTCGGTTTGCTCGTGAGCTCGATTCGTCCCGAGCAGGCAATCAACAATTCGGGGTGGTGGACGTTTTTCACCAACCCGGAAGTTTCTTTTGAGAACTACCAGCGCGTGTTGCTGGAGGGCACTGCGGTGCAACCGCCGATGTTTATGTTCTTCTTCAACTCCCTCGCGGTCACCATCCCAGCGGTGATTTTCCCGATTACTCTCGCCGTTTTTGCGGCTTACGCACTCGCCTGGTTCGAATTCAAGGGACGTGACTTCCTGTTTTTCACCATCTTCGCCCTGCAGGTGATTCCGCTCCAGCTGACTCTCGTTCCGCTACTCCAGCTGTTCTCGCGTGGCCTCGTGATTGGTGGAGTGACCCTCATTCCTGACCTCGGGATTACTGGAACCTATATTCCGATTTGGATCGCCCACACCATTTTTGGCTTGCCCCTCGCCATTTTCTTGTTGCACAACTTCTTGCGTCAGATTCCTCGGGAACTGATTGAGGCGGGACGAGTGGACGGGGCCAACTGGTTCACTCTCTTCACCAAGATTGTTCTGCCGCTGTCGGTGCCCGCAATCGCGTCATTCCTCATCTTCCAATTCCTCTGGGTGTGGAACGACCTACTTGTCGGTTTGACGTTTGGTGCGGGAGCAAAAGAGGTGGCTCCGATGACGGTGCGTCTCGCCGAAATGGTGGGAACCCGTGGTTCGGGCTGGGAGGTGCTCACGGCAGGCGCGTTTATCTCGATCATCGTGCCGCTGATTGTGTGCTTCGCCCTCCAGCGTTACTTCGTGCGCGGACTTCTCGCCGGATCGGTGAAGGGCTAGACCTTAGCGCTGCGAGTTGG
>JBMSHQ010000033.1:0-11237 GCA_049416945.1 Pontimonas sp.
AAACCGTGGAGGAGGAAGCCGCACAAGTAGCCCAATGGTTTGAGGAGGGGATGGCAAATCGAGACTCCCCGCCCAGTGCGGCACTGTTGGTGCGCTCGAGAACCCACCAAGATGTCTTTGCTCGGGCGCTTCGACAACGAGGCATTCCCGTTCACATCCTGGGTATCGGCGGGTTACTCTCAGACCCAGTCGTGGCCGATATTGTGTGTGCACTCTCCGTTGTCCACCGGCCTCACGCCAACACAGAACTCGTGCGTCTGCTAACCGCGGGCTTATTCCGGGTGGGGACCGCGGATCTGTTTGCCCTCTCCGAAGTGGCCCGTCGACTCGCCCGCCACGACAGTGAAATTGCTGTCTCAGAGGAGGCAGAAACTGATCCTGCGGAGCTCGCTCTCGGCGGTCCATCCGCATCGCTGTTGGACGCGTTGGACTATCTGAGCCGCCTGTCTGACGACCACCCGCGTTGGCAGCCCTTCTCCGCTGGGGCAGGGCACCAATTACGCGCAGCAGCACGCTTGATTCAGTCGATGCGCACGGTCGCGCACGAGCCCCTGCTTGAACAAATTGACTATTTTGAGAGAGAGTCACGACTCAATGTCGAACGTCTCTCACACGAGGGCCGGGGACCGTCTCGGGAGGCCCGTGAGGCCTTTATCGAAGCGGTGCGCCAGTATCGAAGCATCAGCGAGGAGCAGGGGGCGGCGGGGTTCCTTGATTGGCTCGAGCAGGCGGAGTGGCGCGATAGTCTCACGCCTCGTTCAGAACCGGCCGAACCCGGATGTGTTCAAATCCTCACCATCCATGGCGCCAAAGGCCTTGAGTGGGATTTGGTCGCCGTGGTGAGGGCAGTGAATGATGAGCTTCCCGCACGCTCGAAGGAGGGCACTTCTGGCTGGCTCACTGCGGGTGTCCTGCCCTATCCCTATCGCGGCGACAAAGAATATTTGCCCCGTTTTGACTGGCACGGTGCCGAAACCCGCAAAGACCTCATTGCTCGGTTCAAAGCGTTCAAAGACCAAGTAGGTCACCACCACCTACAGGAGGAGCGACGCTTGGCCTATGTGGCGATGACTCGAGCACAGAGCGCTCTGCTGATGAGCGGGTCTTTTTGGGCTCATCAGCAAAAGCCCCGGGGTCCCTCGGTCTTCCTGCGCGAATTGGCCGAGGCGGGACTCGTGCAGGATTTGCCGGAACAGAGCGGGCTGGAAGAAGCGCCAGCCACTGACCCCGATCTGATCCGGTGGCCATCAGACCCCTTGGGGTCACGCAGGCCAGCGGTTGACGCGGCGGCTCAGGCAGTGCGCGAGGCATTGGAACACTCTCGTCAGCCCTCTCCCACTACCCAGGCGGTGATTGACCGCGTTGTGCGCGAAGAGCAGCTCCGACGAGCACCGGCCGCACCCAGTTGGCCTGTGAGAATCCCTGCCTCACAATTCGACCGGTGGGTATATGAACCCGAGGACATGTTGGCTCGTCGAATTCAACCCCGACCGGCCACGATTGGTACCGCGCAGCAGCGAGGAACGGTGTTTCACGAATGGGTGGAAGGCTTTTTCAGCCACAGCGCAGCGGAGGGAGTGTTGATTGCGGATGTGGATGTGGATACCGCTGCAGAAGAAGCAGAGAGCGTTGACATCGAGCAATGGAAGGCCGCTTTTGAATCGAGCCCGTATGCGTCGATGACGCCCGTGGCACTCGAGAAAGAAATTCACTACCCACTGGGTGAGCATCTGATTATTTGCAAAATCGATGCGGTGTTCTCCCACCAGGGTCGGACGGTCATCGTGGACTGGAAAACCGGTCGAGAGCCGCAGGGAGAAGAGGAGTATTCGCGCAAAGCACTCCAACTTGCCCTCTATCGACTGGCATGGGCCGAATGGTCGTCGACGGATCTCACTCAGGTCGACGCCGCGTTTTGGTTCTCGTCGACCAATCGAACCCTTCAACCGATCTCACTTCCGGGTCGAGCGGAACTGGAGGAGCTTCTCGCTCGAGCAAAGGGAAAATCTCTCTAGCGAAGCCAGGTGTCGAGCGACTCTCTCAACCACGTCTCGTCGAGGGTGTAGCTCGAACGGAAGAGCCCGTTATCTTCGTGCGACTGGTAAAAGATATGCCAATACTCAGCGCCGTTAAGGGTGGCAAGGTCGGGCAGGATCGTCATGAAACGCAACCGGGTGTCCTGCCAACACAGGGCGCTCGTGCCCGACTGGGCAAAGAGCATGCCGGCGAATCCAGCGCCGCTGGGACCCAACACATGGCTCGCTTCTCGAAACGTGCGGACTTGTTCCGCGAGGCTCAACTTTTCCGGGTACACCGGTTCGAAGCCATAATCGGCGGCGATAGCAAGAACCTCTTCTTGGTTGTAGGAGCGACGGCCACCTTCCCTCGCGAGAACTATCCGACGGTGGGGCGTGATGGACTCGGGTGCAAAAGCCTTCAGATATTCGTCGCGGTATGACTCCATCCCTTCTCGGTGCAGAAGGTGAATTCGAGGTTCCTTATCGGTGTGAGCCCCGGTTTTGGGAATATTGCTCACTTCGAGTGGGTCGATCCACACCAACTTTCTCGCAGAGACCATCGCCCATTCGGGCATCACGATCACGTCGCGTCGAGCGCGGAACAGGTCCAAGGCGTCGATCATGGTGGGGTATCGATAAATCTGCTCGGGCACCAGCACCGGCCAATCCCTGAGATGATCCGGAAGGGAATTTGCGAGGTGCAGTGCGGGGAGGCCGTCGACGAGCCAGTGATACCAGTTGGTGAAATCTCTTCCCCCGAGAAAGATGCCCTTCTCGATGCGCATGCGCTCACCGTGCTTGCGGTTAACAAGAGCTTTGTCGCCACGAGCCCACAGGATTCGATTGCGTTTAGCCACGACCTTGTATGGCCCGGGAAGCCTGCGGGGCCCCAGCATGAGCTGGTCGGAGCTCAGAAGGTAAGGAAAATAGCGATTATTGGTGACTTCCACGTTGTCCCACACACTCCAGCCCACCGCGGGGAATTGTTCGGGATCGGGGGTCACAAAGTCGCGTCCCAGTTCCTGGCATCGGCTCACTACCGCGGCTGAGGGCGCAAAAAACTCTCCCGATTCGACACTCCCCGGACTGGGGGAGGTGGTGATGGTGACCAGGCGAAAGCGCGGGGGAATAAGGAATTTACCTACGGGTGTGGAGAGCACCCAGGCGAGAAAGCCGTATAGCCCGCGAAGTAACCTGTCCACAGCGGGAGACTACCCGTCGCTGGGGCGATCCCGGTGGAGCGGATGAGGCGCCTGCGTGATGGGTTCGGTGAGCGCGTTGTCCAAATCGTGTCCGACGCGGTCGTGCAGGTCGTTGATCAGCTGAGTAGCGTCTCGGGTGACGTCGTCGTTACCGCTATCGATGCCGTGAAGCAGCCAGCGAGCGATGTCGAGCTCAGCCCAGAAGCGTCCACGCTGAAACAGCCGACGGTCTGACGCGGGGTGTGCCGAGCGATACGCCGTTTCGATGGGTTGGGCAATGTCTTTCATCGTGGGTGCCGTTACCCAGGCGATGTCTCGGGCTGGGTCACCGACGTGTAACGACCGCCAGCCTGTAATGGCCGTCACTCGTTCACCCTCTACCAAGAAGTCGTCGAGTCGAAGTGAGCCGTGAACAATGGTGGGTTCAAATTGCCACAGCTCAGGGTCTTCATATGCGGCTTCCCATCGTCTGAGCAGAGATTGGGGGAGAAGAGTCGTTTGGGCGGCTCGATCGACGATTCCCACGGCGATTCTCTGGGCTTCGTTTGCGGTGTTGATCGGGCGACCCTGGTCATAGAGCGCGCTCGCGGGAACCGAGTGAAGCCCTGCCATTGCCTGCCCAAGCGCGTTAGCGAGAGCCGGGGTCACTTTTTGCGCCGGCACCCGAAACCCGGGGAGCCATTCGGCCACGGTGAGCGTGCGCCCCTTCACGTTGGCATCCCCGTGTATGCGGGGAACCCCAAAGGGAAGTCTGGAGCGAAGCCCATCGCCCATTGCCCTCAAAGCGGGAATCCGCTCGCGAGCGTGGCTTTCCTCTTCATCATTTCGGGGTAATTCGATTACCCACGCGCGCGATTCGGTGTCTGTCGCCAAAGCCTGTAGTCGTCGCTCGTCAGACTGATCCGTGGTGCTCACCAGTGTGAGCCCGGGAACTGCTGCTGATGCCCGCGCCGCTAACATGAGGGACAGGTGGGTCATGCCTTCCAGGGTAGGCCGGAGCCCACGGGCCACACCGTTGCCACACCGGACACTCACGTGAGTGCAGAAGGGAGTGTCGTGTCTCTCACACCCCGACTTCCCCTGTCGCGCACTCGCCTCAATCGTGACGCCGTGTCACGTCAGATTCCTGGTTTTGTGGAGTCGCTGTGGGCTCGAGACGACACCAGAGTGGTGTGCGTGTGGAAGGGCGAGGTTCTCACCACCCACAACGACACCCTCCACATCGACTATCGCGCCACGAAGGGTCTCCCAACTCCTGAAGTGCGGGTGTATTTGGGTAAAACCCTCGAGGGTGACCCACTGGGTTCAGACATCCCCATTGTGGCGGCGGTGTATTCCGATGACGTCGCCCCGAGCATTGAGCCAGACCTTGCTCGCTGGGTGAGCGGGAGAACGACCGGGCATCATTTGGACGAGCGTGATGCGGGGGTGTTGGTCTCAGCTCTTGCGGTCGCGAATTGGCACTCCTCACACGCCCACTCTCCGCATTCTGGTGAACGGCTTCTCCCGTCAAGTGCGGGGTGGGTGCTGGTCGATGAGGGTTCGGGCTCGCAGGTCTTCCCCCGCACCGACGCCGCCATCATCGTTCTCGTCACCGACCGTGAGGACCGGTTGGTGTTGGGCAGTAACGCTATGTGGGAGTCTCAGCGCTACTCGCTCCTCGCGGGATTTGTGGAACCAGGGGAGTCGCTCGAAGCCGCCGTAATCCGGGAAGTGTTTGAAGAGTCGGGGCTGGTCGTGAAAAACCCCCGTTATCTCGGGTCGCAACCTTGGCCGTTCCCCGCGTCGCTGATGGTGGGATTCCACGCCGAGCTCGACCACGAGGCATCAGGAGAGCTCACCCCTGACGGCACGGAAATTATCGACCTGCGCTGGTTTACTCGCGACGAGCTCGCCCACAGCGTGGGGGATATCGTGCTTCCCGGTCGCACTTCAATTGCCAGGGCCATGATCGAGCATTGGTATGGGGCGCCGTTGCCCGATGGGGGTCAGTGGTGAGTGAGGGCGTGCTCGAGGGCCTCAATGAGAAGCAGCGTCTTGTCGCCACCACTTTTGATGCGCCCGTGTGTGTCATGGCCGGAGCGGGAACCGGAAAAACTCGAGCGATTACCCACCGAATCGCCTACGGCGTGGAGCACGGTCACTACCAGGCTGACAGCGTCTTAGCCCTCACCTTCACTCAGAAAGCGGCCCAGGAGATGGCGGGCAGGATTCGCGCCCTCGGAGTGGAAGATGTCGAGGTCCGAACTTTTCACTCGGCTGCGCTGAGGCAGCTTCAGCACTTTTGGCCTCAACTCACTGACGGCTATTTGCCTGACATCATCGCGTCAAAAGCAAGCGTGGTCTCCCACGTATTGGAAACACTCTCTATCGAAGTTGACGCCGCTGTTCTGCGCGATATTTCGGGCGAAATTGAATGGCGAAAGGTGAAGGCCTACACCCTCGAGGACTATCAGCAGGTGTCGGTGGAGAATTCTCGACCGCTACCGGGGGGAATTGACCTCCCCACGATGGTGGAGGTGATGCGTCGTTACGAGGTCATCAAAGACGAGCGCAAAAGAATCGATTTCGAGGATGTCTTGCTCGCGGCGACAGGAATGCTGGAGAGTGAGCCCTCGATTGCGAACCGTATTCGCATGCGCTATCGCCACTTCCTTGTTGACGAGTATCAGGACGTGTCACCCATTCAGCAGCGACTGCTCGATTTATGGCTGGGTGAGCGTGACGATGTCTGCGTCGTCGGCGACGCCAGTCAAACGATTTACAGTTTTGCGGGGGCCACGAGCGATTATCTGGTTCACTTCGCCGAGGCTTTTCCCAACGCCCGGGTTATCCAACTCGATCAGAATTACCGCTCCAGCAAAGACATCATCCAGGCGGCAAACATCACTGTCGAGGGCATGCCGGGGGCACTCAGTTTGCGCCCCCTCGAGGACGATGGCAGCCCCATTGTTTTAGGCCAATTGGAAACAGATGACGATGAAGCGCGTTGGGTGGCCGAGCAAGTGACCCGACTGGTATCTGAGGGCGTGCCCCCCTCAGATATCGCCGTCCTCCACCGCTTTAGTGCGCAGAGCCTCCTCACCGAGGGTGCGCTTCGCGCGGCAGGCCTATCAGTGCGAAGTCAAGGGGGAACTCGTTTCTTCGATCAGCCCCACGTCAAGAGGGCGGTGATGGAAATCCGGGGAGCCGCGGTTGCAAATACCGGCGGTCCACTCTTGAGGGTCGTAGACGATGTGCTCTTCGGCTTGGGCTATACGGAGTCAAAACCGGAGCACCAGGGAGCGGCGCGCTCGGTCTGGGAGGACCTTCATGCCTTGAGGGAACTCGCAGAGGCGTTTCCCGCGGGGAAAACACTGAAAGAGTTTTCGCAGGAGTTGGCGCGCCGAGCGGAGCTCCACGATGAACCCTCACTCGCCTCAGTGACCCTTGCGACGGTCCACTCGGCAAAGGGTCAAGAGTGGCCGGTGGTTTTCGTGGTGGGACTCTCGGTCGGCCAGTTCCCCATTTCCTACGCCGTCAGTGAGAGCGAAATTGAAGAGGAACGTCGATTGTTCTATGTGGCGCTCACACGAGCACGGAAGCGTCTTGCCTTGAGCTGGGCGAGGCGGGCAAAGGCAGGCTCGGGGGCGGAAAGAAAGATGAGTCCCTTTCTCTCACGCATCGGTGTGTCTGCTTAAAGCCCCCGGCACCGGCATTCGGCGTGAAAGGCCGTCTCGGTGACCTCGACCCGACCCGTGTCAATCGAGTAGCGCACTACCGGGTAGTGGGTGGAGTTCTCGGTAGTGCGCAGTTGGAACTGGCCAGTCACGAGCGCTACCAACACGGCGCTCAGTCTCGAGAGGGGCTCAGTTGCCGTCGGGGGTTGTTCACCCCACAGCTGCGAGCCCAGAGACAGCCAATGGGGCTCGACTTCTCGGATGTGCAACTCGCGGCAGCTCAAACACGGGGTCTTTCCGGGCACCACCAAGGGTCCAGCGGTGATTGTTCGGTCAGAGAACACGAGAGGCACGTGTCGACTACGGCCCGATCCATAAATCGGCAACCACTCTGGGTCGATCAGGTAATCAGAGACGAGCAGGTGGATGGCCGTGGAATGGCCCGGGCGCGGGCGTGTTGCCAGAGTGGTGGGGTAACCCCAGCCAGAGAGAGTTTCGGCCACGATGCGCCTAGTGACGCTATGACCAGTCACGATGAGCCGCGGGAGCCGTGGTGTGGTGTCTTTTTCGAAGGCGGGAGAGAGTCCCTGGACTAGCGCTTTCGCCGTCATCAAGGGAACCCGCAATTGTTGGGCGAGCAGAGCGAAGCCGTCACTGCTCACTCCCGATTGGAGGGCATGAATCAGGGGCGCTGCCTGGTCGGGAATGTTGTCGACTATCAGTGCCGGCTCATCGACCCCCACCTGAACAGAGGATGGCGTGCGCCATAACACCGGTCGGGATGTGCGGATTCGATAGACATCGTGGGCCATGACGTCAGGATGCTTCTTTGAGCCGCATCACCGTGCGCTCTGTCCACAGGGTTAGGACGGGGGTGGGTTCTCGTCTCCGAAGAGATTGTCTAAAAACTTGTCCACATCAGTCTCATCGGACGCTGGCCCATTCATTCGCGCGAGGAAATTTTCGGGCTGATCCAAGTCTTCTTCGGTCGGCAGGTGGTCGGGGTGTGACCACAACGCATCGCGCGCATCGGAACCATATTGTTCGTCAATCGCAGCCCACAGCGCTGACGCCTCACGCAGTCGGCGAGGACGCAGTTCCAATCCGACCAATGTTTTGAACGCGTGTTCAGCGGGGCCGCCTGTTGCACGCCGCCGCCGAATAGCTTCGGCGATTTTTACCGAGTTAGGTAGCAGGTGTGCAGTGGATTGGGTGATGTGGTCCACCCACCCTTCGATCAACGCCAACATGGTTTCCAAGCGTTCGAGTGCTCGATTTTGCGCTTCGGTTCTCTCAGGCAACAAGGCCCCACTCGAGAGGATGCGCGAAATCTCGTCGGGATCGTTGGGATTAAGCGATTCCGCCAGGTCCATGATGGCGGCACCGTCAATATGTATTCCTCGGGCAAAATCACCCACCAAACTCAACACGTGGTTTCTCAGCCACCTCGCGTGACGGAACAGGCGCTGGTGCGCCAATTCTCTAATGGCGAGATAAAGGTCGACTTCCTCGCCAGGAATCCCGAGCCCCTCGCTGAAAGCATCCAAATTTTGTGGCACCAGGCCGGAGCGAACGTCGTTATCGCTCGATGCGTGCAGAAGTGGGATGCCAATGTCGCCGGCCGATAGGACCTCTTTTGCCAACCCCCCGACCACCTGGGCGAGCTGGAGCCTAAACAAGCCGGTGGTCATGGAGACCAACACGGAGGAAGAGCCCAGAAGCTCTCGGACTTCTTCCGGTCCCTGTTCTTTCATGAGATTGGCGATGGCCTCCGCCAGCGCTTTTGCGACCGGTTCGGCCATCTCTTGCCACACCGGCAACGTGGCGCGTGCCCAATCCTGTCGGCTCATGAGAAGTGGCCGACCTTCAGGTTCAGCGAAGTCGGTCGCCGAGTTCAGCCACAGTGCGGCCGTTCCCAGTGCCCGTGCGAGTGCTTCAGCCCGGGCCGGGTCGACGGAAGTTGCGCCTTGCGCGGCCACTGATACGGCGTGGTCACGCGCAGACTGATCACTGTTGTTGATGGCTCCAGAGATACCTTTGGCAAACTGCTCCACCATCGCCTGAAGCTGGGCAGGGTCGCCGGTGAAACCGGCTGCTTTGGCGAGCTCCTCGGGGTCAAAGCCCTGGTTCCCCTGAAACATTTTGTGGACAGCGTCGCGAATCCAATCCTCGGGATTGGGCTGTTCCTCGCGTTCGTCAGGCTCCGCCATGACCTCAACGCTACCCGTGTCACACGGCGATGTTGAGGTTGTTCGCCTGTGGCGCGACCCCACAGTTTCACGAGGTTCTGCTCACTACACTGAGCGGGTACGCGGGAGGAAGGTCGTTCGTGGTCGTATTTTCGGGCTCTGACCCCACCCGCGTTGTTCGTGAGGGTTCTCGCCGAGCTGGATGGGCTCTACTGGCACTGTCTCTCGTGGGCGCATTCGGTTTGACTGCCTTGCCAGCCCCGTATGTGATCAGTCAACCGGGCCCCACCTACGACACCTTGGGAAGCGTCACGGTTGATGATGAAGAAATTGCGCTGATCGAGGTAAAAGACCAGCCGGAATACCCAGAATTTGCCGAAATTCGCTTGACTACCGTGACTCGCTTGGGCAGTCCGGACAATTTGCCCTCGTGGCTCGATGTGATTTCGGCGTGGCTCTCACCCCAACGTTCGGTTACCCCGGTAGACGTCGCGTTTCCTCCTGGGGTGAGTTACGAAGAAACTCGCGAAGCTGCTGCCGTGGAGATGGAAAACTCCCAGCAGGAAGCCATTGCAGCCGCGTTGGGCTATCTCGACATTCCCTACCAGAGCTATCTCGACGTGGCGGCAACTTTGGAGGGTGGCCCGAGTGAGGGGGTCATTCTCGAGGGCGACATCATCCTCAGTGCCGCGGGGGAAAACATTGGCGATGTCACGCGTTTGCGCGAAATCATCGCGGACAATGGCGTGCAAGAACCGTTGGACTTGGTGGTCGACCGTGGCGGTGTGTTGAGAGATCTGCAGGTCATTCCTCGAATGTCGGAGGGCCCCGAACCGTTCCCCGCGATTGGCGTGTTGGTTTCCGGTCAGTACGAATTCCCGATCGACATCAGTATTCAGTTACAGAACGTGGGTGGTCCGAGCGCCGGTCTCGCCTTTGCACTAGGTGTGGTGGAGCGTCTCACCGAAGAAGTTGTTGCCGATAGCTTCGTGATTGCCGCCACCGGCTCCATCACCGCCGCAGGCGATGTGGGCCCGATTGGTGGGGTTGCGCAAAAGGCCTACGGTGCCGCACAGTCAGGTGCGGAGTGGTTCCTCATCCCCGCTGACAATTGTGACGCGGTTGCCTCCGCTCAGATTCGCGACCTCACCATCGTTCCTGTACGGACCCTGGAGGATGCGATGTCGGTGTTGGAGTCGATTCACCTCGGTGAGGAGCTTCCGAGTTGTCAGAATTTGTCGGCTTTACCCTCAGATGAATCACAGGGCCCGACATCGAGGGGTTTGTAGACTGAGCCGGAACGTTATCGGCCAATTTCAGGAGCTTTCGTGTCCCAAACTACCCCGCAAGGGCAAAACCGTTCGAGGCTGACTCTCGGCATCACCGTCGGTATTTTGGCGGCCATCGTTGCCGCCTTCTTCGTCTTTGCGTCTCTCTACACCGAAGTGCTCTGGTTCGATCACCTGGGCTACCTCGACGTGCTGTTGACGCAGTGGTTTGCAACGGCCGCCATGTTCGTTCTCGGTTTCGTGGCGATGGCCATCCCGGTGGGTGTGAATATTGATCTCGCCTATCGATTCCGTCCGGTATATGCCCGATTGTCCAACGAACTCGATCGGTACCGGCAGCTCATCGACCCGCTGCGTCGTCTCGCGATGCTCGGTATTCCCGCTGTTTTGGGCTTGTTTGCCGGCTTGGCGGCCGCGAACTCCTGGCCGCAATACTTGTTGTGGCTCAACCGCACCGAGTTTGGAACGACTGACCCAGAGTTTGGTCTGGACGTCGCGTTTTATGTCTTTGACCTCCCGGTCTACCTTTCAGTAGTGAGCTTCCTCAGCTCCATCGTCATCATCTCCGCAATTGCAACGGCGGCAACGGGTTTCTTGTACGGGGCAATCTCTGTCGATGGCCGTGAGTTACGGATCTCTCGCGTCATGCGCATTCAGTTGGCCGTGCTGGGTGGTCTTTACTTCCTCGTGCAGATGCTGGGGCTGTGGTTGCAGCAGTATGCCGCCTTGGTGTCGCCTAGCTCTGGCTTCCTCGCTTTTGGTGCTGGATTCACCGAGACGAACGCGACCATTCCGTCGCGTGCCATTTTGGCCGGTATCGCCGCCCTCGTCGCGATCGCGTTTTTTGTCACCGCCATCATTGGTCGCTGGCGTCCCGCGA
>JBMSHQ010000034.1:0-11145 GCA_049416945.1 Pontimonas sp.
TACTTGCGGTTCTTACTCCACACGTCGAAGGCGACGGCGAGAAGAAGAACGAGACCCTTAATGGTCATCTGAAGGTCGATACCGACCGAGTTCAGGTTCATACCGTTCGCAAGAACACCCTGGATCATGCCTCCGATCATCGAACCCACGACGGTTCCGACACCACCCTGGACGGCGGCGCCACCGATGAACACCGAGGAGATGGCGTCGAGCTCAAAGCCATCACCGGCCTTAGGCACTGCGGAGTTCATGCGAGCCGCAATGAGGACACCGGAGAGGGCAGCAAGCGACCCCATGTTCACAAATAGCCAGAAGTTCACTCGGCGCACGTTGATACCCGAGAGCATCGCGGCGTTGAGGTTTCCACCAATCGCATAGATGTAGCGGCCGAACTGGGTCTGGTTCATCACGACCGAGTAGACCACGATGAGGAAAATCAGGAGCAACAGGGTGTAGGGGATACCGTTGGCCCTCGAGAGCTGGAAGCCCACGAAGCCCACCATGAGGCTCAAAATAATGTTTTTGGTGTAGAACCAGCCCACCGGCTCGACCACCTGGTCGTAACGGATGCGTCCGCGGCGTTGGCTCAGCTGCTGGAACCACAGCATCAGAATGCCCAGTGCGGTTACCAGCAATGCGGTGCCGTTAATTTCTGGGGGTAACCCAAACGTTTGACCGAGCGCGTTTTCCCGGTCGAGGAATCCGTTTCCAATAGCGCGGAAGTTGTCGGGGAAGGGGCCAATGTTCGAGTTCTGAAGGGTCATCAGCGCGAGACCACGGAATAAGAGCATGCCGGCGAGCGACACGATGAAGGCAGGGATGCCCACATAGGCCACCCAGAAGCCTTGCCACATACCCACGATGGCCCCGACCACTATCGCTCCGATGATTCCGAGCCACCACGGCAGTGCGGGTAGCCATTCCCAACCATCCTGTTCAAGAGGTCTCACGACCAAGATTCCCGCCACTGCACCAATGAACGCAGCGATAGAACCCACGGACAGGTCGATGTGACCGGCGATGATGACCATCACCATTCCGATAGCAAGAACCAAGATGTAGCCGTTTTGGACGACCAGGTTGGAGAAGTTTGTGGGGGTAATCGATGCCGCATTAGGAGTCGTCAACGCAAAGAAGGCCACGAGGGCAATCAGAGCTAGGAAGATTCCGTTTTGGCGGAGGTTCACTCCGCGTAAGCGGTAACGAATGTTCTCCACAAACGACTTTGGCGCTGTCTGAGTCGTATTAGACATTGCTGGTTTCCTTTTCCATGGTCATGTACTTCATCAGCTGCTCCGGGGTAGCTTCTGCTCGGGTCACTTCTCCAGTGATGCGACCCTCGGAGATGGCGTATATCCGGTCACAAATACCCAAGAGCTCGTCGAGCTCTGAGGAAATCACGATGAGTCCGCGGCCTTCCGCCGCCATTCTCTGAATGATCAAATAGATCTCGTATTTCGCCCCCACATCGATTCCACGGGTGGGCTCGTCGAGGATGAGCACCTGGGGTTCGACGTTGATCCACTTGGAGAGCACCACCTTCTGCTGGTTTCCACCAGAGAGCTGACCGGTGACGGTGAGCACCGAGGGTGCTTTGATGTTCATGCTCTCGCGGTATTCACTAGCCCGGCGGTACTCCTCATTGGAGTTCACCAGGAGGGCTTTGACAAATGTCTTCAGAGAGGCAAGGGAAATGTTTCGCTTGATGTCTTCGATGAGGTTCAGGCCATAACGCTTGCGATCCTCAGTGGCATAGGCGAGGCCATTGCTGATCGCGCTGGCAACCGTCGACACATCGATCTCTTTGCCATTCATGAAGGCTTTTCCGCTGATGTTCTTGCCGTAGGACTGGCCGAAGAGGCTGCGGGCGAATTCGGTACGACCAGCACCCATGATTCCCGCGAGACCGACGATTTCACCGGCGCGAACGTTAATCGAAATATTGTCAACGATTTGGCGGTCGTCATCGAGCGGGTGGAAAGCATTCCAGTTTTCTACTCGGAAGATTTCCTTACCGATGTTGGCGTCTCGGGCGGGGTAGCGGTTCGCCATTTCGCGACCGACCATGCCTTTAATAATCCGCTCCTGGGTGACCTTGTCTTCTTTCATTCGAAGTGATTCCACGACGCGGCCGTCACGAATGATGGTGGTGGTGTCGGCGATTGTTTCGATCTCGTTGAGCTTGTGGGAAATGATGATTGAGGTAATACCTCGCTCTTTCAGCTGGCGAAGAAGGCCCAAAAGGTGCGCCGAGTCTTCGTCGTTGAGTGCCGAGGTGGGCTCATCCAAAATCAGAAGCTTCACTTCTTTGGACAGCGCCTTCGCGATTTCCACGAGCTGCTGCTTGCCCACACCGATTTCTTTGATCGGGGTGTTGGGGTTTTCTTTCAACCCCACCTGCTCCATGAGCTTTGCTGCTTCACGGTTGGTCTTGTTCCAACTAATCAAGCCAAACGAGGTGATTTCGTTTCGCAGGAAGATGTTCTCGGCGATTGAGAGGTGGGGACTTAGCGCGAGCTCCTGGTGGATGATGACGATGCCTTTGGCTTCGGAATCGCGCAAGCTCTGAAACTTTTGAATTTCACCGGCGTAGTGAATGTCGCCGGTGTAGGAACCGTGGGGGTAGACGCCGGAGAGAACCTTCATCAGCGTCGATTTGCCGGCCCCGTTTTCGCCGCAGATGGCGTGGATTTCACCTCGTTCAACTACGAGGTTGACGTCTTCGAGGGCCACCACACCGGGGAAGGTTTTGGTGATGGACCGCATCTCCAGAATGGGCTCAGACATGGGGCTCCTTGGTCATCGTCTTTGATGAGACTACCGGGCGGGACCCTGCCCGCGAAAACTTAGTTCCGCGGGCAGGGGCGCCACTAGTTGAGGCTCTTAGCCGAGGTCGGCCGGGTCGATGTAACCCGAGTCGATCAGCAGAGCTTCGTAGTTGTCAACCGTCACGATGTACGGGGTGAGCAGGTACGAAGGAACAACCTTTACACCGTTGTCGTAGGTTTCGGTGTCGTTCACTTCGGGCTCTTCACCGTTCAGGATCGCGATAGCCATGTCGGAGGCAACTCCGGCCAGCTCACGGGTGTCCTTGAAGATGGTCGAGTACTGCTCGCCAGCCAGCATGGACTGAACACTGAGAACCTCAGCGTCCTGACCGGTGATGGTGGGGAGGTTGTCGGCGGTGTAACCACCGTCAACGAGGGCGGCGATGATACCGCGGCTCAGGCCGTCGTACGGGGAGAGAACACCGTGAACGGTGTCACCTGCGTAGTTACCTACGAGGAGGTCTTCCATACGCTTCTGAGCAACAGCGCCGTCCCAACGGAGGGTAGCAACCTGCTCGATGTCGGTCTGACCCGACTTCACAACGAGAACACCCTCATCGATCAGCGGCTGGAGCACGCTCATAGCGCCGTTGAAGAAGAAGAATGCGTTGTTGTCGTCGAGCGAACCAGCGAAGAGCTCGATGTTCCAGGGGCCAGCGGCGTTGGGGCCGTCAGCGCTGGTCGAGTCCTCGGAGGCGTAGACGCCCATACCCACGAGCAGCGAGGTTGCCTGCTGAACGCCGACCTGGAAGTTGTCGAAGGTGGCGTAGTAGTCAACGTTTTCGCTGTCACGGATGAGGCGGTCATATGCGATAACCGGAACACCAGAGTCTGCAGCAGCCTGCAGAACGTCGGTGAGCTGGGTGCCGTCGATGGCGGCGATGATCAAGGCCTTAGCGCCCTTGGTCAGCATTGCCTCGAGCTGAGCAACCTGGGTGGGGATGTCGTCTTCTGCGTACTGCAGGTCAACTTCGAAGCCAGCGGCTTCCATGACTTCCTTGATGTTCTCGCCATCGCTGATCCAGCGAGTCGAGGACTGGGTCGGCATCGACACACCGATGAGGCCGCCAGCGACCGCTTCGGTGGTTTCAGTGGACTCGGTCGAGGTTGACTCGGTCGTGGTGGAAGCTCCACCGCCGGCGCAACCAGCCAAGACCAAAGCAGCAGCAGAGGTAAGAGCTGCTGCTCCAAGGAGTTTCTTGAACAAGTGCTGTTCCTTTCCTTACCGGGTCGGACAACCCGTGAATGTGATCACCAACGCGTCCATCTCGTTGGAGTTTTCTCTCGGGCGCGCCTCGTGGAAAGCCCGGGAGAATCTTGAAGCTCTGCTCGCACCACACCTGCTGAGGCCAATTGGCCCCAGGTGAGCGCTCACATGAGCTCCAAGAAGACAGTGTGTCACCGATTCGCCTCTTTTGCCGCCTCAATTGATAACACTCGGCACACATTTTGATAACGACTCGATAAAGAATAAACGCGTGGTTGAGCCTCGAGGCGGCGATGGGCCGCGACAACGGTGGGCGCGCAGAGGGGTTCTGCGAGCGAGAGTAAATGAGGCATGGGGATCCACTTCTGTGTGGCAAAAAGTCGTTGCCTCATGTTAGCGCTCACAATAGTTCTGCGCTAGTCCTCATTTCTGCGGGGAGCGGCGGTTGAGGAGCGCTGAATAAGCCGGGGAACGAGGGTCTCTGCGGCGGGAAGCTTGCGCCGCTCAATGGTGTCAATCAGCAGTCTCATCGCGCGCTCACCGAGCTCATAAAAGTCTTGTTGCATGGTCGTGAGCGGCGGATTCCAATACGCGGCGTGAGGGATGTCGTCGTAACCAATAATCGACACGTCGCCCGGGACGTCGATGCCTCGATCGTCGAACGCGTGGAGCAGTCCCAGAGCCAAATCGTCGTTTCCGGCGAAAATCCCCGTCGTCTCATAGGCCTCGAGGTCCAGCGTGACACCGATTTCATAGCCAGAACCCGGCGTCCAATCACCCTCGATGATGCGGGGGGTGAGCCGGTGCGAGCGCATCGCCGCCGCATAACCGGAGGCCCGCGCGGTCGCTTCAAACCATGAAGGGGGGCCGGCGATGTGCAAAATACTGCGGTGGCCCAATTCAATGAGGTGCTCGGTCGCGAGCTGACCACCTTGGAAGTTGTCGATCGACACTGACAGCTCGTCGACCCGATACATACTGTCCACCGTCACAATCGGAATATTTCCTAATTGTGTCCGGGCAAGGGTGACGGCATCGGTCCGCGGGGTAATCATCACCAGACCATCGACCCCTAACCCCTTGAGGTGGTTGATTCCATCAATCACCGAATCTTCCGAGTCGGGGTCAATTGAGCACGACACGGCGAAGTGGTTGATGGATTGTGCGACATTTTCTATGGCACGAGTCATCCCTGCAGGGCCGAACAAATCAGCGTCAGACACCAAAATGCCGATGATGCGCGAACGGGAGCTCGCCAGGGCTCGGGCGGCCTGGTTGGGCCGGTAACCGAGTTCCTCCATGGCTCGAAGGACGCGCTCGCGCGTTTCCTCTCGGGTGTTGGGGTGGTTGTTTACTACTCGAGAAACGGTTTGGTGAGACACCTGGGCGAGCTTTGCCACGTCATACATATTCGGCCCGCGCGTGCGATCGGACATCAGCCCACCTCGCTCACGATACGGTCGAGGTTCGCGGCAATCTCAGAGATTCTGCCCAGCCACCCATCTTTTTCGTCTGCCGTCGACAATCGTGACGCGGTGAGGGTGACCTCGGTGAGGTCACCCTTTTCTTTAAGGCGGAAGTCGAGCTCGCCGTGAAGCTCAGTGAGAACGATGACGCGTTTTGCGACCTGGATCATGCTGTAGGTGCCGCCGTAGCCGTCATCGCCTTTGGAGATGAAGCGCAACTTCCCGCCCTGCCTCGCATCAAAACGGACCGTGTCGTCCAATAACTCGTCAATTCCTGCTCGACTCGTCAGTGTCGTGAAAACAGCTGACATGGGGGAGAGCACCGTGATGCTGTGCTTCACCGTGTGGGTCTCGGTGCCATCGGGGCGCTTAATCATCGGGCGGAAGCCCACAAACCAGTCGCTCACGAGGTGCCCTCTCGCGCCATGAAGGTATACGCCGCGACCGCGATATAGACGGCGAAGAGTGAGTGGGCGAGAAAAAACACCACCGTCGAGTCATCCATCCACCGGGTGCCCACGAGTTGGCCCACCCAGGGAATGGCGAGCAGGACACCGACTCCGCCGATCAGCACCTTGTCTCTCAGGGCGCGATAACCCAGCCAGGTGGCAACCGCGATGACCCCTAAGGTCATGTAACTGGGGTAGTTATCGGGACGTTGGATAAAGGTTTCGAAGGCGACCAGGAGGCTGATAGCGAGTAACGCCCACAGAGGCTTCGCCGGCCGTTTCACGGGACCAAAGAGAGTCCATCGAGCAGCGGCGTCACTGTGGTCGGACATGGTTGTTCCAGATTACAGACCGGTCAAACGGTAGTAGGCCTCATTCCACCGCAGTTCCTTTGCGAATTCGCGGGCCACGGTACCTTCCTCAATGGAGACCAGCTCAGTCTTTGCGATTCGGGCAAAGTCCTCCAAGGTTTCGGCGTCGACCGCTGTCGTCAGCACGGTGTGGTGGCTTCCCCCCGCGAGCATCCACGACTCGGCCGAGGTGGAAAGAGAAGGCTTGGGCTCCCACACGGCACGAGCGACGGGGAGGTTGGGAAGATCCTCGTTGGGTTCGACTACATCGACTTCGTTCACGATGATGCGGAAGCGGTGACCGAGATCCACCAGGCACAGCACTCGTCCGGGGGCGGGGTCTGCGGTGAACACCATGCGGACAGGGTCTTCCTTACCTCCGATGCCCAGTGGGTGAATTTCGATGCGCGGTTTGGACTGGGTGAGCGACGGACACACCTCGAGCATGTGTGCACCGAGCACCTTCGGGGTACCCGGGCCAAAGTGATAGGTGTAGTCCTCCATGAAGGAAGTGCCCACACCCTCGGGTGCCATGGCTTTGGTGATCGCTACCATTGCCGCCGTTTTCCAGTCGCCTTCTCCGGCAAAGCCATACCCTTCGGCCATTAACCGCTGAACGGCGAGTCCGGGTAGCTGGCGCAACGATCCGAGATCTTCGAAGTTTGAGGTGAAGGCGCCAAAGCCACCCTCTTCCAAGATGGCGCGAAGCGCGATTTCAATCTTCGCCCCATAGAGCAGTGACTCGTGGCGCGCTCCGCCCTTCTTCAACTCGTCTTGGACGTCATAGAGAGTCTCGTACTCGGCGCAGAGTTTCTCGGCAGCGGCATCACTGACCTCGGCGACCGCGTCCGCAAGGGTGTTCACGGCGAGGTTTTCTACCGACATGCCAAATTGGGTCTGAGCGGAGACTTTGTCGCCTTCGGTGACCGCGACGTAGCGCATGTTGTCGCCGAAGCGCGCGAGTTTGAGGTTCTTTGCTTTCTTCCATCCAGCACAGGCATAGGCCCAGCGGGTCACGCGGGCAACCACGTCAGCGTCGCCCGGGTGGCCCACCACAATCTTTCGTTGGATGTCCATCCGGGAGAGGATGTGGGCGTATTCCCGGTCGCCGTGGGCGGCCTGGTTGAGGTTCATAAAGTCCATGTCAATCGTCGCCCAGGGCAGCGATTGGTTGGCCTGGGTGTGTAGGTGAAGCATGGGCTTCTGCAGCGCGTCTAAGCCAGAAATCCACATCTTCGCCGGAGAGAACGTGTGCATCCAGGTGATCACACCAACGCATTCGTCAGAGGCATTCGCCTCCATGATGACCTGACGGATGGCTTCAGGGGTGGTGACTACGGGTTTCCATGCCAATTCGGCGGGGCCATTCATCGACCCTGCCAGCTCCTTCATGACGGCCTTGGACTGGTCCGCCACCTGCTTCAGTGTTTCCTCACCATAGAGAGACTGGCTACCGGTGACGAACCAAATTTGAGCCTTAGAACCCACGGATTACTCCTCGACATTGAGGCGGAGGACCGCCCACGCTGTAATTGTTAGCGCTCACTCTAGCTGGGCGGGCTCGGGACCGCGAGGAGAACTTAGGCCAATCGCACACCCCAACTGATACTCCAGGTCTCACTGGGAGCCAGGACCTCGAGTGATGTACCCGAGCGCAATGCGTCAGGTGGGGCGGTCATCGGCTCGATGGCGATGGCGCTGTGGGGTCCGGTCGCGCCGGGGAACGAATCGGTGATGAAGAACTGAATCCACTCGCACTCACTGCTCTGCCACAGCTCAACCTTCTGCCCTGAGGGGGAGTGCAAGCTCGTGACAAAGGGCGCTTCACCACCCAGGCGAAATGCGGTGTCTAGTTCCAGGTCACTCATGGGAACACCCTGGCTGAAGTCGAAGGACGTTCCCTCCACCGCCTCCATGCCAATGGGCAGGAGTCGATCGTCAACGAGGACTCGCTCCACCACGGGTGAGGTGAGGGTCATCGAACGAATGGGTTCGCTGCCGACACACACAAAGGGATGAGTTCCGAGTGCCACCGGCGCATCAGTCTGGCCGACGTTACTCACACTCGTGTCGCACGTGATTCCGTTGGGAGTGAGCGAGTAAGTGAGGGAGAGAGCAAGTTCAAAAGGGTAGCCCGGTGACGGATCTATCGAAGTAGTGAGGGTGACTGCATCGTCGGAACGGGAGGCAACCTCCCACACCGTGTCGGTGACCAAACCGTGTAGTGCGGTGTTGCGTGCTGGTTCAGTAACGGCGAGCTGAAGGGGTTGGCCTTGCCACTCCCATAGCCCATCGCGCACCCGGTTCGGCCATGGGGCAAGAGTGACACCGGATGAGAAGGGTCGAGTCTCACCATGCGCCCACTCAGGAACGATGGCTGTATCGCCTACTCGAGCAGAGTTAAGGCTCGCCCCCACTTGGTCAATGGTGGCCGACACAACACCTCTCTCGCTCGCATGAGAAAGGACAATCAAACTGCTGGGTATCTCTGGCACAGCCCCAGACTAGTGAGAGGGGCGGGGACCTGGGCCCGCTAAGTTTGGGGCGTGACACTCTCACGACCCGGCCGTAAAGCACTGGAATATGCCACCTCTCGCGGTGGTGCGGTGGATGGGGTGTGGAGTGCACCTGGACGGGTAAACCTTATTGGTGAGCACACCGACTACAACGATGGTTTTGTCTTACCGATCGCCATCACGCAGCGAACCGCTGTCGCCGTGCGCCGACGTGACGACCGAGTGGTGCAGGTGTCGAGCCAACACTCTCCGCTTGTTGCCCAGATGTCACTCGAGACTGCCAGTGCTGAGGAGCTCAGCGATTGGCCCGCCTACCCACTGGGAGTGGTGTGGGCCGTTACGGAATCGGGCGCCGACCTCTCTCAGGCCACGGGCCTCGACATCTACATCGACTCAGAAGTCCCGATTGGGGCGGGGTTGTCTTCATCGGCTGCCATTGAATGTGCTGTGGCGGTGGCACTGCGGGACCTCTGGTCCCTTGAGTTCAGCGATTCCGAACTGGCGCGCTTATGTCAGCGCGCCGAAAATGTCGCGGTGGGGGCACCCACCGGAATCATGGATCAGTCGGTGTCGCTGATGGCGAGAGAGGGCCACGCGCTATTCCTTGATTGCCGAAGCCTCGAAGTAGAGCACGTACCCTTCGACATTGATCGCGAAGGTCTCTCGGTTCTTGCGATTGACACCCAGGTCAAGCACGCGAACAACGACGGAGGCTATGCCTCCCGGCGCTCCTCCTGCGAGACGGTCGCGGCAGCGTTGGGAGTGCCAGCACTGAGGGACGTCAATCTCCAGATGCTCGAGGACCACCGACACGAGCTGGATGAGGTCGACTACCGCCGGGCGCGACACATCGTGACCGAAAACCAACGTGTCGTCGAGACCGTGAACACCCTGAAGTCAGAAGGAGCGCGGGCCATTGGTGAACTGCTCAACGGCTCCCACGCGTCGATGCGTGATGACTTTGAAATTTCCTGCGACGAATTGGACTGCGCAGTCGATGCGGCAATAGAAGCCGGTGCGATTGGTGCGCGAATGACCGGTGGCGGGTTTGGAGGAACTGCGATCGCGTTAATTGAGCGCGACCGTGTCGATGAGGTGACTGAAGCCGTGAAACGGGCGTTCTCTGATGCGGGCTTTGGTGCTCCGCGGTGTTTTGTGGCGTCCGCTGCGGCAGGAGCGCACGAAGAATCCTGAGGAACGTTGGCGGTGCGGGCAAGAGCTAGCGCGGTCGACTGCGGAGGATTACCAAGCGGTTCTGAATCATTGCGGCACCCCCAAGTACCAAGATGGCGCCGGCGATTTGGTCAATTGTGAGGTGTTCGCCCAAGAATGCCACCCCCAAAACGGCCGCCACCAAGGGGGTGATGTATGTCACCGAGGAAGCGATGGCGGAGCCCGCGAGTTTCATGTTGCGGTAGTTCCAGATGTAGGCGAAGCCCGTGCCGAGCAAACCCAGCAACGCGACGCCCACCACTGGCGTCAGAGCCAACGGAGCAACGGTGATTCCCCCGAATAGAGCGAACGGAAGAAGAATGATGGCTGATGCGCTGACCTGCGCAGCGGCCAACGCGGTGTTGCTATATGGCAGCGGCGTGACGAAGCGGCGAGCGTAGGGAAAGCTCAGTCCGTAACAGAAGGTGGCGCCCAATAAGGCGGCGACACCAATGAGCTTGTTTTCACCCAGACCGTGGACGACTCCGCTCACCAATGCCACCCCAACAAACCCCACCGCGAGGCCCACCATTTGATTGGCGGTAACTTTCTCGGCCCGAAAAATGAGCGCCATAACCAGCAGTGTCATCAGTGGCGTGGTGGCATTCAGAATGCCCGCCATCACGCTGGTCACATACTGCTGACCGAAGGCAAAAAGAAACCCTGGTGCCGCGTTGAGCAATGTTGCGACCACAGCGAGGTGACCCCATTCCACCATTTTGTGTGGCAAGGGAACACGCAACACCGCCGCGAATGTGAGAAGGCTCAGCGCACCGAGTGCACCGCGGAGGAACGCGACCCCAATGGGGCTAAACGATTGCAGTGACCATTCAATGAATAGAAATGACGAACCCCACACCAAACCAAGGGCGATAAAACTTGGAAGCCAGGCTTGACTTCGGGTCACAAAGTGAGCCTAGGGGTTCTCGCGCTGGCGGCGTCGCCGAATGGTCACGACTACCCAGACCACTGCGCCGAGCGCGAGAAGAAGGCCAACCCACGGAACAATGAACCCGAAGAACACGATGGTTCCGGCAAAGAATGCGAGCAGTGCGTTCCACCCGGAGATGATGCCATCGAGGAAACTCCCGGGGTCTCTCACCGGCGCAACATCGGG
>JBMSHQ010000035.1:0-10880 GCA_049416945.1 Pontimonas sp.
CTGTAGCCGAGGATGCGGCAGAGCGGGAGGAAGTCGTCCCAGCGGCCCTCGCCCCGAAGCCCGTGTCGCGCGAGGTCGAAGAAGAATTTTCCTGGCAGCTTCCACTGGAAGAGGAAGAGGAGAGCTCAAGTGAGCTTTCGGACGCGCCCGTAGCGACCCCGGCTCCCCTTCCGCCCGTGTTTGGAACGATTCCCACGGGCCGAGACACCCCGACGGCCGCTGCCAGGACGGTGAGCTCGGCGGCTCCGGCGACAAATGCCCTGATTCTTCCCGTCGCACCCTCGATTGATGTCACCGGTCCTTTGACCGACACGGGTGAGGTGATTGTGACCGGCAGTATTCCCCTGCCCCGACTGGTCGCCGAGACCGGTGTGACGGGGGTGATGGATCTGGATGATGATGACGACTTTATGGAAGCCGATTCGGGCCCGTATACCGCTCCGATCAGTGCCAGTTTGGCCGTTTCATCCCGTTCCCTTGAGCTGGATCAGCCCATGATTCACAAACCACGAGTCGGTGCAGTTTCCCTCGCTCTGGGAGTTTCGGCCGCCATTCTGGGTGTCACCGCCGTCTCGCTTCTCGCTCTTGCCCTGCTCACTGACATCATTCAGTTGCCGTTCTAGTGGCTGTTGATACCGCGGTCACCGACGCCCTTGGCGTGGCAGCAACCGCTGCCTGGCACAAAGGCGCCACAAATTTTGTGGCACTCGATGTCACGGGTCACTTGGCGCTGACCGATGCCTTTCTGATTGTCTCGGGTCGCAGTGAGCGCAACACGAAGGCGATTGCTGACGCCATCGAAGATGAACTCCACCTCACCGGGGTGAAGCTGTCCCGCCGTGAAGGTAAAGCTGACGGGCGCTGGATTCTGCTCGATTTTGGCCTAATCGTCGTCCACGTGTTTCATGAGGAAGAGCGCGAGTTCTATGCGCTGGAGCGTTTGTGGAAAGACTGCCCGGTGATATCCCTGACTCTTCCTGGCGGCGAGCAACCCCAGGCCGAATAGGCGAACCAGCACTCTGCCGGGTGTAGTACCCTAGTGACTTCCGGGCCTGTGGCGCAGCTGGTAGCGCACCTGCATGGCATGCAGGGGGTCAGGGGTTCGAGTCCCCTCAGGTCCACCCAATTCTTTTCTGAGCGTTGCCTCTCGGTTCGCAGTCGTAGGCTCGGACCATGGTTGATGCGCTCTCTCGCCACACCGATTACGGCGAAATTTCCCTCGAAGAGGGGTCCCTCTCGTCTGACCCGATGACGCAGGTTGAGCGCTGGCTAGAGGAGGCCGATGAGCAGGGCGTGTATGAGCCCAACGCCATGGTGATTTCGACCATCGACCCCGATGGTGCCCCCACCAGCCGCACCGTCCTCTGCCGGGGAGTAAGTGAGCATGGGATTACGTTCTTCACTGACTACACCTCTCAAAAGGGGAGGGCGCTAGCGGTTCACCCGGAGGTCGCTGTGGTGTTCCCGTGGTACACCCTGCATCGACAAATCAAAATCAGAGGTGTCGTCGAAAAGGTGTCAGAAGCCGATTCTGATGCCTACTTCGACACTCGCCCACGAGACTCGAGGATCGGCGCCTGGGCGAGTGACCAGTCGCAGCCGATCGACTCTCGCGAGGCTCTTGAAGAAAAGGTGGCAGAAGCTACCCGCAGATTTGACGGAGTGGAGCAGGTGCCTCGGCCTGAGAAATGGGGCGGGTACCTGATTCGGCCGACATCGATTGAGTTTTGGGCGGGGCGGCGCTCGCGCCTTCACGACCGGGTTCGGTTTGTGAAGAGGGCCGATGGCTGGGAAATAGAGCGCCTCCAGCCGTGACACAGAGATTTACCCGCTAACGGCGGGATACTGACACCAGAGGAGTAATCATGGAATTTGAACTGGAGCTTGGTCTCGACACCTTCGGTGACGTGACCTTTGATGAAAAGGGCCAACCCAAGCCCTACGCCGAGGTCATTCGTGATGTGGTGGAAGAGGCCGTCCTGGCTGACCAGGTGGGGGTATCCGGCATCACTTTGGGGGAGCACCACCGCGATGATTTCGCGATTTCCACCCCTGAGACCGTGCTCGCGGGCATTGCCACCAAGACCCAGAACATCCGTCTGGCATCGGGGGTCACCGTGTTGAGCTCGGACGACCCGATTCGGGTATTTCAGCGATTTGCCACGCTTGACGCACTCTCTCATGGTCGCGCGGAAATTATCGTCGGGCGGGGCTCGTTCACCGAATCCTTCCCACTTTTTGGTTACGCCCTGAACCAATACGAAGTGCTGTTTGAAGAAAAGCTCAACCTCTTAGCGCACGTGCTGAAGGAGGGCCCGGTGACCTGGGAGGGAACTCACCGATCCCCGCTTGTCAACCAGCAGGTGTATCCCAAGTCGCACTCGGGCCACATTCGAACCTGGGTGGGGGTCGGGGGAAGCCCCGAATCGGTGGTGCGCACAGCCCGCTACGGGTTCCCGCTCATGCTTGCGATTATTGGAGGCGCCCACGAGCGCTTCGCCCCTTACGCTGACCTCTACCGGCGCTCCATGGAACAGCTTGAACAGGCGCCACAACCCATTGGTCTGCACTCACCCGGACACATCGCCGATACGGACGAGGAAGCGATCGAGCAGATGTGGCCACACTACGAGGCGTCCTTTGGCCGCATCGGCCGTGAACGCGGGTGGGGTCCGATGACGAAGGAGCACTACCTGAACGAAGTGCACCACGGCGCCCTCGTGGTGGGATCACCGGAGACGGTCGCTCGCAAGATTGCCTCAGCGCTGCTCGCACTGGGGGCGTCTCGGTTTGACCTGAAGTACTCGACGGGGCCGATGAACCACTCGATTCTGATGCACTCGATTGAGCTCTATGGCACCAAGGTGATTCCGATGGTGCGTGAGATGGTCGCGGAGAAAACACCCGCCTGATGACGAAAGGCCCGGCATGACGCCGGGCCTTTCTGGTCTGTCGAGCTATGGAACGACGATGTCGATTCCGGAGAGGTCCGAGGCGTTCTGCACGCTGCCTCCGTTAGTGAGGTTCTCGCCATCGAAGCCCATTTGGCTCATCTGGGCAATCGCTTGACCGGAACGGTTTCCGCTTCGGCAGTAGACGAAGTAGTCCCCGTTGGGGTCAAGTTCCATGATTTGTGCGGCAAAGTCGGGGGACTGCACATCAATATTCACCGCGCCATCGAGGTGGCCGGTGGCAAATTCGGCGGGGGTGCGCACATCAATAATCACGGTGTCCTCCGAGAGTTCGACTGGTTCCGACGGGGCGCATCCCGCCAGGGCGAATGAGGCGCCGAGCGCCAGCGCAATCGCGACAAAAAACTTCTTCACGGCAACAACCTTTCAGAAAAAGGACAGTACCCACACTATAGCAATACCCCCTGGGGTATTGCTACTTCGTGTCGGGTGTGCCCCACTTCTTTCTCATCCCGACCACAACGGAGTGGGCCGCCATCTGGAAGGGTCGAATCACGGTGACCTGCTCATACGACTCGAAGGTTTCGGCTGTCGCGCGATCGAGTGCAGTGAGGCACACGCTCCCCGTGAACCCCAGCCGTTGCAAAGTTTCGAGGACGACGAGGTTGGTCGCTCGGTCAGGCGCCGCACAGACCACCGTCTGCGTTTCGTGAATGGGCAGTGCTTTGAGGAAATCGGGGTCGCCCGCATCACCAAAGAGCGTGTCCACCTCAAAGGCGGAAAGTGACTTCAGCGCCCGAGGGTCTTGGTCGACGACGAGTAGCTCAGATCCTTCGTCTTTGAGACCTCGGATGATGTCGGAGCCCAGACGCCCCGCTCCAATCACGATCGCGTCGTAGGGGTGTGATTCGCGGGAGACTTCGGCTCGGAGAGTGCGCTCACCATCGATCCGCTGCAGCAGAGGACGGAGCGCACCCACGATTCGGTCTTGATAAGAAATGAAATAGGTCGAAATGGTGATGGTGAAAATGGCGACCAGGGTGATCAAGCTCAACACGTCGTCGTTTACTTGCCCGACGCTCAGGCCCAACGCCACCAGAATCAGCGAGAACTCGCTGATTTGAGCGACCACGATTCCGGTGCGGAACGACACCCGCGCGCGATAACCCTGAAGCCCCATCACCAAGAGCACAATGAGTGGCTTACCTATCAGGACGAAGACCGTGAGGAGAAGGGCGGGCAGCATCTGAGACACAGCCCCCTCGAGGGTGAGCGAGGAGCCCAGCTCGATGAAGAAAAACAGCACCATGATGTCGCGCAGGCTCACGAGCCTCGCCCCCAAGCTCTCGCGGTAGGGCGTTGACGCCAGTGCCACACCGGCGACAAAGGCGCCGATTTCCATACTGAGGCCCAACCACGCACTTGCCGCCGCCAGCGCCACGGCCCAGGACACCCCAAATACCAGGGTGAGCTCTTGGCTTTTCGCCATCCACTCCAGTAGCCGCGGCAACACGAATCGCGAAAGAGCAGCCACTGCCGTGAGAAACACCACTCCGCCACCGAGTGTCCACGCGATATCCACAAGGAGCATGCTTTCGCCCGGCTGGCCCACCGTGACAATGGTGAGCATCGCAATCACCACCAAGATGTCCTGAACGATCAGCACACCCACGGCAATACGACCGTGGAGCTGGTCGATTTCTCGACGGTCCCCGAGCATCTTGATCACGATGATGGTCGATGAGAAGGTGAGCGCAATCGCGATATAGATCGCCGATACCCCATCCCACCCCAGTGCGAGGGCTGCGAGGTAACCCAGGCCCGCCGTGAGGATCACCTGGCCCAAGCCGGTAATCAAGGCGACGGGGCCGATTTGTCTGATCAAGTGAATATCGAGCTTGAGCCCCACCAGAAACAGCAACATCGCGATGCCGAGCTTGGCAAGAAGTTTGATATCGCCCTCGCCGGAGAGAATTCCCAACACCGCCGGGCCACCGACAACTCCGACGACGATGTAGGACACGATGATGGGCTGGCGCAAAAACTTCGCCAAGAGACCACCCAGAAGGGCCAGGCCGAGTATCGCCCCTATCTCAATGAAGGAACTATCGACCATGATTCACACGCTATCAGCGCGGTTCTGCGGAAAACCGCAGAGTGACGGTTAGCGTGGAGGGGTGCCGCTCTCCTCTTCGCGCCCTATCCGGCGCTTGCTCACCGTCGCGACTGCTGGGGTCTCAATTTTTGCCCTGAGTGGGTGTCAGGGTCTTCTCACCGCAGTTCCCGATGCCGGGTTTTCCGCGGCGACCATCGAGAGCACCCAAGATGCTGCCGAAGGTCCGCAGTTTCCCTCAATCGATGAGGGTGCTTTAGAGGCGGAAGTATCGGTCAACGAAGGTGACCCCGCAGCGGACCTCGTGGCCAGTTGGACTCTCGAGCAAAAAATTGCCTCGCTCTTCCTCATTCACGTCTCCGGCTCAACCCTCTCCGATTTTGAACGCGCCTACGACGACTTGGGTGTGGCGGGCTTTTTGCTCCTCGGAAATAACGTGTCCCCTTCTGTCGAACAATCCCGTGACTTTGTGTCGGGAGTGCGCACCCTAGGTGAACCTGAACTGTTGGTCGCTATTGACCAGGAAGGTGGCGCGGTCGAGCGGCTTCAGCCTGATTCTTTCCCGTCGCCCGAAGAATTGGGTGCTTTGCCCCTTGAGGACACCACCGATGCGACTCGAGAGCGCAACACCTTGGTCTTTGACGTGGGAGCCAACGTGAACCTCGGCGTCATCGCCGATGTGAGCCCCGGATCTGATGCTTATATTCATGAGCGAAGCTTCGGGACAGACGCCGCCGAGGTCGCTGACTATGTCTCAGCGGCCCTCGATGGGTCGGTGGACGGGGTGGCCACGGCCGTTAAGCATTTCCCTGGACATGGGCTCACCAACGAGGACACCCACGAAACCATCGCCGAATCGTCCATCGCGCTCAGCACCTGGTTTGATGACCACGCACCACCGTTTTTGACTGCGGTGAATGAGCGCGTGCCGATGCTGATGTTTGGGCATTTAGTGGTTCCGAGCGTCGACGACGTTCCCGCCTCACTCTCGAGCGAATGGGTGAAGTTAGTTCGGCAGCAGTGGGGCTACGACGGAGTTCTGATCACCGACGATCTGAGCATGCTCGAAGACTCAGGAGATGACCCCTACCAAAACTTCACAACCAACGCCCTGCGTGCCATTGCAGCGGGCATGGACCTCGTGATCGATGCGGGAGGCCGCAATCGCACCGATGCGATGAACCGTGTCGATGAAGCGGTGGCCACGATTGCTCAGGCGGTGAATGAGGGGGGTATCAGCGTCACCCAAATAGACGCATCAGCGATTCGCGTGGTGAAGCTCAGGTATTCACTCGGGGGAGTGGGCAGGCCACTCGAGAACGCCGAGACGGGCTAGCTCAGCAGCGAGACCTGCCCCGTTTGATGCGGACACCCACGGAATCGAATCGGGGTCAGCGGTTCGGTTGCGGTGTGAGCGTCCACCGGCGAGAAGTGCTTCGGGAGCGAGAAGTTCCCTAATCGCCACCGCACGCACTTG
Organism: Pontimonas sp.; assembly: GCA_049416945.1. GTDB lineage: Bacteria > Actinomycetota > Actinomycetes > Actinomycetales > Microbacteriaceae > Pontimonas. Next base: position 6,503 of record JBMSHQ010000035.1, read on the forward strand.
CTCGGGGTGTGAATGGGCGAAGTCGCGATAGAGCGCTTCGTCGTGTTGGCCGTCGTCGCCAATCAAAATCCAGCGCACACCGGGGAAGTCGTGGGCGAGTCGCTCTAAGCTCGTGCGCTTGTGTTCACGGCCACTGCGAAACAACCGATCGGGTGTGGGCCCCCAGTCGGTGAGCAGGAGAGCACCCATCGGGTAGAGGTGGCGTTTCAAAAAACGAGTGATTGTAGGTTGCACGTTCCACGCCCCCGTGGAGAGATATACGACCGGGCAACCGGGATAGTCGCGCACAATGCGCTCCAGTAAGACTGCCATGCCCGGCACGGGTCTCCTGGCGTGTTCGTCACGCACGAAAGAATTCCACGCGGCGAGAAGAGGACGGGGGAGCGCGGTGACCATGATGGTGTCGTCCACGTCACACACCACACCTATCTCTTGGTCGTCTGAGACGACAAACACTCGCCCACGAGACGCGAGGGAATCACCGACGCTCAGCCACACGTCGTGCCACCCGGGAGTGAGGGATAACTCGAGGGTCGTGTCGACGACACCGCCGCGGTCGGCGGTCACGGTCACCGACTGCCCATCGGCGTGAACCGTGACGTGAGCGAAGGGAACCGGGGCGGAGGTAAAGCTCCGCCAGCCGCGAATTTTCCGGGGCGTGCGATCCTGCGCGGTGGGGCGGGTCGCGAGGACCACTCGCGCTAAGACACGAACCGAGGACGTTGTACCCAGTCCGCGAAAGGGAATCACTTGGGGGACAAGGCCCCGCCTGATGCCCCGATTGGCCCGCCACTGCTGAAACCAGTCCTCAATTTGAGCGGCGCGGTGGGGCTTCGCGGACGAAAAAGTGTCCTGATTCTCTGAGGGCACCCGCCAAGCTTAGTGTGACCCCGTGAATCAGCTGGGGACGGTGCTCCGAGCGCTTTCTGCACTGTTAGACTTTCGCGGGTCCAGGGGCTCACTCGGCGGAACAACGATGTATCGCCCGCGACCCAATGCGGAAAGGCGGAGCCTGTTTATGCCCACAGCGCGCGTTGACTCCGCCCCCAGCACGGTTCGCCTCGAACCCGTTCAACAGCGCAGCACCCGACGTCTTGAAGACCTACTCAATGCCGCCGCCACCTACATCCACGACAACGGCTTCGAAACTCTCACCACCGCGCACGTCGCAGAAATCGCGGGGTCGTCGATTGGCACGGTCTATCGATATTTCCCCGACCGCATCGCTCTGCTCGATGCGTTGGCTCACCGAAACGCCGAACGCGCCGAAGAGAAAGTCACCTCGATGGTGCTGTCCTCCCAGCCGGCCACCCTGCTCGACTTAGTGAACGTGGCTGTCGACGCTCTCACCGACATGTTCCGGCACGAAGTGGGATTTCGGGCCATCAGATTGGGCGACCCGCTCGATATTCGCCCCGCCCGGGCACAACGCTGGGGAGTGCGTGGCTTTGCTGCGGCCGCGGGGCGCACGTGGCAGGGTTCGCTTCAACCGGCAGATGCCGAAAGCCTCGAGCTCTCGATGGATGTTGCTGAGGCGACTTTGGCAAAGGCCTTCTTGCAGCATCCCAAAGGGGAGCGTGGCACCATCTCCCAGGCCGGCGAACTCGCGCGGCTAGCGCTCGGGGTAGCCCGCTAGAGCTGGAGATTCCTGACTGGCGCTGATTGACTGGGGTTACCCCGCGTCACCAGCCTGATGGAGCAGTGTTCTCATGATTGAGTTTCGGCAGGTCTCCAAGGACTATCCGGGTGGCGTTCGGGCGGTGGAGAACTTCTCGCTCACCGTTCCCACGGGCACCCTTACCGTCCTGGTGGGTTCCAGCGGTTGTGGCAAGACCACTTTGCTTCGCATGGTCAATCGAATGGTCGAACCCACTTCGGGTGAGGTTCTGATCGACGGCCAGTCGGTGTCACAGCGTGACCCGGTCGAATTGCGACGCTCTATTGGCTATGTGATGCAAAGCGGAGGGCTCATGCCCCACCGCACCGTCATCGACAACATCGCCACTGTTCCCCGACTCTCCGGAGTGAAAAAGGCAGAAGCGCACGACCGCGCGCGCGAGCTGATGGAGGTCGTAGGACTTGATAGGTCTTTAGCTGAGCGATATCCCCAGCAACTCTCAGGGGGCCAGCAGCAGAGAGTGGGGGTAGCCAGAGCTTTGGCAATGGACCCCAACATCTTGCTCATGGACGAGCCCTTCGGAGCAGTCGACCCGGTGGTGAGGCGGGACCTCCAACGCGAACTGCTTGATTTGCAGGCACGGCTGAGCAAAACCGTAGTCTTTGTCACCCACGACGTGGATGAAGCCTTCTTGATTGCCGATCAGATGGTGATTTTGCGTGAGGGCGCCGAGATAGTTCAAGCAGGCACCCCAGAGGCCATCGTCAGTAACCCTGCCGACGACTTTGTCACCGCATTTATTGGTTCGGCCCAGGGCAATCGAGAACTTCACCGAAGCCCACACGACCCATCTGTGGTGCTCGATGAAGACGGCCGCATCCACGGACGGTTGAGGGGTTAGTTTTGGCCGTGACGTGGGTGCTCAATAACCTCGGGCTCATCGGCGAGCTCACCCTCGCCCACATTGGCCTCTCCCTCATTCCCGTGGTGTTGGGTGCATTTCTCTCCATCCCGATTGGCTGGCTCGCCCACCGATTTCCCCTTGCCCGTGGCGGCATTCTTGGCGTTGTCGGCATTTTCTATACCATCCCCTCCCTCGCGCTTTTTGTGCTCTTGCCACCACTTTTTGGCTTCCCGATTCTCTCTGAGCTCAACGTAATCGTGGCCCTCGTCATCTATGCGGTCGCCATCATGGTGCGAAGCGTGTCCGATGGCTTCGCCAGCATCGATCCGGGTGCACTGCGGGCAGCGACGGCGCTCGGTTATGGACCGTGGCAGCGTTTCTTCCGGGTGGAACTGCCCCTCGCGGGCCCCGTGTTGCTCGCTGGGGTAAGGGTGGTCTCGGTCAGCACGGTGTCACTAGTCACGGTCGGTGTGTTGGTGGGAGTGAAGAGTCTCGGGTATTTCTTCACCGACGGGTTCCAACGCCGAATCGAATCAGAAATCCTCACCGGCATCGTGATGACGCTCGTCGTGGCACTGATTTTTGATCTTGCTCTCCTCGCCATTGGCCGGGCGGTAATGCCCTGGTCACTTCTCGCCCAAAAGCGCGTAGGCCAGGGGGTGTCCTAGTGGAACTCTTCGCTGACGCCTGGCAGTGGCTACTAGACCCTCAGAACTACGTGGGGGAGGGGTCATTGCCCCAGCGCTCACTCGAGCATGTGGGCTACACCATGTGGGTCATGGCAGTGTCCTCCGCCATTGCGATACCGCTCGGGCTCTATATCGGCCACACTGGTCGAGGTCGTGGTTGGGCTGTGGGCATTACGGGAGCGGCGCGCGCGCTACCCACTTTCGGGCTGTTGCTCTATTTGGTGCTCCTTATCGGGGTAGAGAGGCGAGAGCTGGCCGCAGTGATTGCCCTGGTATTACTCGCGATTCCGCCACTTCTCGCGGGGGCCTATTCAGGCGTGGACCAAATTGACCGCCGGGTACTCGATGCAGCCAAGGCTCAGGGTATGACCGGGTGGCAGTTGCTCTTCCGCGTCGAATTGCCACTAGCTCTGCCTCTCGTCGTGGGCGGTATACGAAACGCCGCGCTACAAGTTGTTGCCACGGTCACCCTCATTGCCTATGTGGGCCTGGGTGGACTGGGCTATGACATCATCCAAGGCATCCCGCTCAGGCGCTTCGACCAAATGATTGGCTCTGCCCTCGCCATCGTCGTAATTGCATTGCTACTAGACGCCGTGTTTGCCGCGCTGACCCGTGTCGTTACACCCGAGGGAGTGCGGAAAGCGGGTGGCGGCGATATTCGCGCCAGAGAAAGCTCTCGGCGTTTGGACACCCGGGCAAGCTAGCCTGAGAAAGCCCCATCCACACTGAATGAGAGATCGACACGCAATGAGGACGCAAATACGCACCCTAGCCATCGTCGGAACTATCGCGACGACCGCCGTTGTTGGTGGTTGTGCCGCGGGTGGCTCCGACACCATCGTGGTGGGCTCACAGGCCTACTATTCCAACGAAATCGTCGCCGAAATCTATGCGCAAGCACTGGAAGCGGAAGGCTTCAGCGTCGAGCGCAACTTCCAAATCGGACAGCGCGACGCCTACATCCCCGCCCTCGAAGCCGGTGAAGTAGACCTCTTCCCCGAATACACCGGGAACTTGCTGCAGTTCTATGACGCCGAGACAACTGCGACAGAAACCAACGAGGTCTATCAGGCTTTACAAGCTGCTCTACCCGAACAGCTCACCGCGCTCGCGATGTCACCAGCAACCGACCAAGACTCCTACAACGTCACCGCGGAGTTTGCC
>JBMSHQ010000036.1:0-10516 GCA_049416945.1 Pontimonas sp.
CTCGAGGTGAAGGCGGGTACGGCGAATGTGCATACTCAGCACTTGTTCCGCCAGATCTAGGTCCCCATCGCGCAGGGCCGTGACCATCATGTGATGTTCGGAGTGGAAGATGCGTCGGTTATCGGCACCCACAAGCTGTGTGTAGGCCCGCCGGTAGGGCTGGGTCGTGTTCCATAGCCGCATCACCAAATCGCGCAGCATCGAGGTTGAGGCGCCCCGGTACATGCTCAGATGGAATTCCCGGTCGAGGGCCAGGAATTCTTCGCCATCGGTTGAGGTTTCCATTCGGTGGGCGAGTGCGTCGAGTTCGTGGATCTTCTCGGCGGTGAGGGTTTCAGCGCTGTAGCGCAGCAGAAGTGGTTCGAGTCGCTCTCGCGTTTGATAGACCTCGGAGCATTCCGACAGGGTGAGGCTGTTGACCCAGGCGCCAGTGTTTGCCACGAGTCGCACCAGGCCTTCTGATTCCAACTGCCGCAATGCTTCGCGCACAGGAATGCGGCTTCCGCCATATTTGGTGGCGAGTTGCTCTTGAACGATTCGCTCTCCCGGCTGGTAGTCGCCGTGCAAGATGGCGTGGCGCAGACCATCAGCGATGGCAACAGCGGTGTTGCCGTGTTTGAGCGGAGAGTCAGTGGTAGCCATACTGCCTATTCTGCCGGGCGGGCAGGGTGCCACAGGATGACGTCAGAGTCTTTCTCGTAGGCCTTGCCATCGGGGAAGCTCACGATTTCACACTGCATCCCCCACGGGGTGAGGAAGTAGATCCATCGCTGGCCGAAGCTCGCGTTTTGACTCGCAACGGGTTCACCCAAGATGGTGACCCCCTCTTGCTGCCTCAAATAGTCGAGCGCTTCGTCGAAGTCATCGACGTAGAACGCAAGGTGGTGGCCGCCAATGTCAGAGTTTTTGGGTTGCGGGGTCTGGCCTTCCGGTGTTTCCCACTGGAAGATTTCGAAGTTGGGGCCGTGCTTGCAGCGGAAGAATCGTAGCTCGCGCATGACTGCGCGAGGGTGAACGTTGAGCTGCTGTGCGAGCCAGTCATCCTCGCGCACGAAGGGACCCAGGCTGTACACCTTCTCGCAGCCGATCACGTCGACAAAGAATCGCTCTGCCTCATCGAGGTCGGGCACGGTAAATCCGATGTGTTCGGTGCCGCGTAGTCCGGGAAGTGCCATTGGATGCCCCCTTGCAACCCTTATTGGATACAGCCAAGCCTATACGACGCCACAAAATTCGTTCAAGGTCGATGTTTTTCGTGACATTGTATGCAATCTAGTGTAACGTGAGCTCGTACTGACAGCTCTCAGCGCAGAGAAAGGTAGTTACCGTGGCGACTGAAAACCCTCTGATTCCCCTGGCTCCGTGGATCGAGGTCACGAGCACCACAGAGGACTGGGATAACGCAGACCCCGGGCTCCTGGCCACGATGTTGGGCCAGCTCCACCTCATCCGCGCCTTCGAAGAAGCCGTCCTACAACTCGCCGGCGAGTCTCTCGTACACGGACCCGCCCACTCGTCCGTCGGTCAGGAAGGTGGCGCGGTCGGTTCTCTTGTGGGTGCACGCCCCACGGACGCGGTCAATGGGTCGCACCGTGGACACCACCAATTCCTCGCCAAGGCTCTGAACTACGTTGCGCCCAATGGGCTACAGCTCGACGCCTTGGTCAGCGCCGACATCCAGACTCTTCTGCAGCGCACTCTCGCCGAAATCTTGGGCCTCGCCCAGGGCTTCTGCAAGGGCCGCGGCGGATCGATGCACTTGCAGTGGCACGAAGCGGGCTGCCTGGGTACGAACGCCATCGTCGGTGGTGGTGTACCGCTCGCCGCGGGTAACGCCTGGGCGCAGAAGCGTGCCGGCACCTCTGACCTCACCGTCACCTACTTCGGTGATGGTGCTGTCAACATTGGCTCGGTGCTTGAGAGCATGAACCTCACCTCCGCGTGGGATATCCCACTCGTGTTCTTCATTGAGAACAACCTCTATGCCGTCTCCACCACCGTGGAGGAAGCCACGCGTGAGTCGCGGCTCTCCGGCCGCGGGGTGGGCTTTGGCATCCCGAGCCTTCGTGTGGATGGCATGGACCCCCTCGCGGTGTACCTTGCCATGCAGCACGCCGAGTCCATCGCGCGTAACGGCGAGGGACCCGTTGTGATTGAGGCGGAGGTTTACCGTTTCTTCCACCAAAACGGACCCTTCCCCGGATCTGCCTTTGGTTACCGCAGCAAAGAAGAAGAAGAACACTGGCGCTCGCGCGACCCGCTGCTCAAAGTCGCGAACGAAATGATTCGCCGTGGCCTGATCACTCAAGAGGGTGTTGACCAGGTGCGCGCCCAGGCCATAGCCGCCATGGAAGCAGCCACTAACGAGCTTGTGGAGCAGGACCCCGATGCGAAGGCCGGTGTTCGCCGCATCAAACCGAACCTGTGGCCTGAGCCGAGTTTCGTCGACGTGGGGCTCCGTGGCGATCTCTCGGAGATTGCGGGCGTGCGCACCCAGGAAAAGAGCGAATACTCTGGCGCCCTCACGGAAGTGAAATACGTCGACGCGGTGGCAGGTGTGATGGATCGTCGGATGGAAACCGACGAGCGCATCATCATCTTGGGAGAGGACATCCACCGTCTCAACGGTGGCACGAACGGCGCGACCAAGGGTCTCAGCGCCAAGTACCCCGACCGAGTACTCGGCACCCCCATTTCGGAGAATGCCTTCACGGGCCTCGGTGGCGGTATGGCGCTCGATGGCCGCTATCGCCCGGTGATTGAGTTCATGTACCCCGACTTCATGTGGGTGGCAGCCGACCAAGTATTCAACCAAATCGGTAAAGCCCGACACATGTTCGGAGGCGAAGCAGACGTCCCTGTGGTGTTGCGTACCAAGGTGGCGATGGGCTCGGGCTATGGCTCCCAGCACCTGATGGACCCGGCCGGCATCTTCGTGACCTCGCCCGGGTGGCGCATCATGGCCGCCTCGAACCCCTACGACTACGTGGGGCTCATGAACAACGCGCTCGCGATTAACGACCCCGTGATCGTGATCGAGCACGTGGACCTTTACCAGTCAAAGGGTGAGATTCCCGAGACGGACCTCGACTACTTCATCCCCTTCGGGAAAGCCAACCTGGTAAATGAAGGCACCGACATCACCGTGATCTCGTATCTCTCCATGGTGAACCACGCGAAGGAAGCCATCGAGCAGACCGGTATCAGCGCGGATCTGATTGACCTGCGATTCCTCGACCGCGCGAGCTTGGACTGGGAGGCGCTGGAAAAGAGCATCCAGAAGACCAACAATGTCCTCATCGTCGAACAGGGTGCGATCGGAACCTCGTATGGCGGGTGGCTCGCCGATGAGATCCAGCGGCGCTTCTTCGACTACCTCGACCAGCCTGTCGAGCGGGTTCATGGTTCCGAGACCTCCCCCAGCATTTCGAAGGTGTTGGAGCGCGCGGCGATTGCCAGGACCGAAGATGTCGTCGAGGGCATGCAGCGCGTGATGCGTAACAAGGGGGCGCTCTAATGGCGATCGTCATTCGTATGCCCGAGGTTCTCGCCGGTGCCACGGAGGGTGTCATCTCCCACTGGGCGGTGAAAGAGGGCGACGAGGTCTCGGTCGGAGACGTCCTCGCCGAAATCGAGACCGACAAGGCGTCGGTGGAATACCAGGCAGAGGACGCCGGCACGGTGGCGCGACTGGTGCAAGCTGCCGGAAAAATGGTGCAAGTCGGCGAACCCATTGCTGTCTTCGCCGCAGCAGGCGACACGGACGCTGATGTTGAGAAGGCGCTCGCCGATGCCGGTGGGGCTCCCGTCGCTGAAGAGCCAGTCGTTGTCGAGGTCGCTGCAGCAACCCCTGCGCCTGCCACGGACGTCGTCACTCAACCGGTGGCCCCGGTGGAAGTGGTGGCGCCGGTCGCGGTCGTGCGCGATTCCTCGGGTCGCATCTTCGCGAGTCCGCTCGTGCGCAAGCAGGCTCGCGAGGAGGGAATCGATTTAGCGCAGATCCAGGGCACCGGCCCGGGTGGTCGGATTGTTCGCAAAGACTTCGACGCTTTCGTCGCCTCAGGCCCTCGACCTGCAGCGACCTCGGCCACCCCGCCTGCTCCCGTGATGGGCGCGGCGGGCTATGTCGAGGTGCCTCACACCAGCATGCGGCGGGCGATTGCCCGCCGTCTCACCGAGTCGAAGTCCACCGTTCCCCACTTCTACGTCAAGGCAGATTGTGTCGTTGATCGGCTTCTGGATGCCCGTGCGCAGCTGAATGAGGGCCTCGGAGTCAAGACATCGGTGAACGACTGGGTAGTGAAGGCAGTGGGCCACGCCCTCATGGCCGCGCCAGGGTCAAATGTGATCTGGACGGACACCGCCATGCGTCAGTTCGACCACGCTGACATCTCGGTGGCTGTCGCCACTGAAGGTGGCCTTTACACCCCGGTGGTGCGCAGCGTGGACCAGCTCTCCATTCCTCAGATCAACACCATAATTCGCGAACTTGCGGACAAGGCGCGATCGGGCACTATCAAACAAGACGAGATTGAGGGCGGTTCGTTTGCTGTCACTAACCTCGGAATGTTTGGCACCGAAGAGTTTTCGGCGATTTTGAACCCGCCACAGTCGGGGATTTTGGCTGTCGGCGCGGCACGTGAAAAGACCATCGTTGTCGACGGTCAGATCCGTATCGCTCAGGTGATGACGGTAACCCTTTCGGCGGACCATCGAGCTGTTGATGGGGCCTTGGCCGCGGAGTGGATGGCAGCGTTCAAAAAGGCCATCGAAAACCCCGTAGCGCTGTTGGTGGGAGCTTAGAAGCTACGGGAGCGACTGAGGGTTATCCCAGTCGCAAATAGCGTCGCTGGGTGTAGACCGCAACAGCGGTCAAGACGACCGTCACGACCGCAGCTAGCGCGAACATCAGGTTGGCTCCTGCGCCGGTGAGAATGTGACTAGCGGCGTATACCCCCGCACCATTTCCTAAGAACATGAACCCGGCAAAGAGGGACACGGCAGTAGCTCGAGCACGGGGGGTCACGGAGGTGACCCAGGTTTGAAGGGTTGTGTGCATGAGGACCCACGCTGCCCCCTGGGAGAGCACTGATGCCACGACGGTGAGTTCGTTGAGCGCCACTGAGAGGAGGACAAACCCGGCCGTCGCAGCGAGCCCGCCGTAAAACAGAAAGTAATGTGGGCCGACGGTGTCGGCCTTGCGCCGAACCACAAAGGACGTGAAGAGAACGGCGACTCCGTACCCGCCTGTCACCAGCCCGGCAATCGCGGCAGACGAGCCACTGGTTTCCAGGGCTGCGGGCACCAAGGTGAAAGCTCCGAGCAGCGCTCCTGCCTCCACAAAGACCAACGTGAACAGCAGCAGTGCCCACCGGTTCGTAAACACCGTTCGGTACGACTCGGTGAGGGGTAGGCGTTCGGCGCCAGGTTTGGGGTTGGGCCAGCTTCTGATGAACCACGCCATGAAGAAACACACCATCGCTGTGGCGACGAAGAAGGCCTGCCAGCCGACGGTGGCGATACCTATCCCGCCGAGCGCCGTGCCGAAGGCCAGGCCCAGGGCCACACCCGTCTGTAGCTGGGTGATTCCTGCTTGTCGCTTGGCGCGGTCTTCCATTGTGTCGCCGAGAAAAATCACCGCCGCGGGAAACACACCCGCCATGAAGCCGCCCGCCGCGGCACGAGAGGCGATGAACCACTCTACGTCCATAGGGACAATGCTGACCAGATCAAAAATGCCGGCCAGAACAAGCGATAGTCGAAGGGTCGCGATGCGACCAATGTGGTCGGACACGATTCCCCACAGTGGCTGAGCCAACCCGTAGGCAATGTAGTAGGCGCTCGCCGACAATGTAATCGTTTGCAAGTCCACGCCGAAATCTTGTCCCATTCCCACCAGCATCGGCGTCACGACTGCGCGATCGAACGTCGCGACAAAAACCGCGTAGGGGAGAAAGCGAACGATACCGTCCATCGACCACTTCATAGCGCGTCTTCCTTCGTTCCTGTGGAGTGGCGGCGGAAACCTCTCGTTCGCCGATATTGTGCGGCACCCGGGCCTGACCAAGGGCCTAAAAGTAGCAGAAACTCGGGGCAAAACCTAGTCGAAATTCTGTCAAGTTGTTACAACTTTTTTACGGCAATTTGACACGATGTTCCCAGGTAGGCGTATTGTGGGGGCTACCTGTTCGAGTGTTAGCACAGCAATCGACAGTCCACAAAGAAAGGTGCAAAATGAGTAACACTGAGGTTATTCGAAAGCGAAGTCTGCTATCGATTGCGGCCATCGCAGTTGCGGCATTCTTCACTTCAGGCTGTGGCGCCCCGGCCGCTTCAGAGTCAGCTCCGGCTGAGGCTGAGGCTCCCGCCGCGACTGAGGAAGCAGCCGACGTCAGTCCGATTCGCATCGGAATCTCGCTACCGCTCACGGGTGACTTCGCCCAGCCTGGTGGCGCGGCAAAACTTGGTTACGAAGCGTGGGCAGAGAACATCAACAACGCGGGAGGTCTCCTGGACCGTCCCGTTGAGTTGGTTATTCTCGATGACGCCAGTAGCCAGGAGCAGGTTGTAACGGACTACAACCGCCTGATCAACGAAGAAAACGTGGACCTTCTCCTCGGAACCTTCTCGTCGCTTCTGAACTACCCGGCATCGGCCGTAGCCGAGAACAACGAGATGGTGCTCGTTGCCCCGGCTGGTGGTTCGCCGAAGATCTTCGAGCAAGAGTTTGTGTACTACTTCTTCGCTCAGCAGGCGACCGCTCCGAACCAGGCGAATCCGTTCGTCGAACTGATTGCGTCGCTGCCTGAGGACCAGAAGCCCAAGACAGCTGCCTATGCAATCCAAGACGACCCGTTCGCCGCTCCGGTTATCGAGTCCATGCAGGCTCAGCTGGAAGCAATGGGAGTCGAGACGGTGTACTCAGAGATGTACCCGCCGGAGACCACCAACCTCCAGCCCTTCGCCAGCGCTATCGCTGCCGCTCAGCCCGACCTTGTCGCTCAAGGTGCAGTGTTTGAAGACGGCGTGAACCTGTCCAAGGCCCTGCAGCAGGTCGGCTACTCGCCCGACATCTTCTTCCAGACGTCTGCACCCAGTAATGGTTCGCAGTACACCGATGGTGTGGGTCTCGGAAACGAAGAGGGCGTGTTCTACGCAGTGTCGTGGTCTGAGAAGGCCCCGACTCCGGGCAACGCTGAGTTCCTCGCAACCTACGAGGCCCAGAATGGTCCGGGCGTGCCCGCTGAAGACGCCGCCAACGCCTATGCGGCCGCTGAGGTTCTTGCCGCGGCCGTCGAGGCTACTGGTGGACTCGACAACGTCGCCATCAAGGACTGGCTACACGCCAACCCTGTAACTACCATCCTGGGAGATCTCTCGTGGGATGAAATCGGTCGCCCGCAGGGAGAATTCCTGCTCGCGCAATGGCAGGGAGGAACAGTCGAGCTCGTCGCACCCGCTGGTGCAAAGACGACTGACAACCTCGTGATGCCGAAGCCGGGTTGGAAATAGCGGCAACCATCAAGAGGTAGACCTCTTGCAGTAAAGGGGATGGTGGTGGCCCGCCAGGTCCACCACCATCCGCACTGAGTTCGACAGCAATTTTTTGTTCGTAAGCGATAGACGGAGTGGTCATGCTTATCCTTCAAGTCCTGGTCTACGCGGTGCTGATTGGCGGAATCTACGCCCTGCTCGCGTCGGGCGTAACTCTGATTTTTGGCGTGCTCGACGTGGTCAACGTCGCACAGGGCGCCTTCTTGGTCTTCAGCGCATATCTGACCTGGCAGGTTTGGGTCTCAACGGGTTGGGAGCCTCTGCTACTCATTCCCGTCATGGCAGCGGTCATGGGCGCAATCGGCTGGGGCATCTACCGAGGTCTTCTTGTCAGGGTGGTGCCACAGGGGCCCGGAATGACCGTGTTGCTGATGTTCGGTGTGGCACTGATTCTTGAAGGTATTTTGAACGTCACCTTCGGGACGACGTTCAAGTCGGTCACTCCCGACTACTTCACGTCCTCTCTCAAGCTCGGTGGCGTTGTTCTTCCCTACCCCCAGCTCATCTCGGGAGTGGTCGCGTTCCTCGTCCTCATCGCCCTGTGGGCTTACCTGCGATTCTCATGGGCCGGTAAAGCGTTGAGAGCGTCAGCCCAGAACGCGGACGGCGCTGCTCTGGTAGGAATTTCCGCCAAGAAGGCAGCAGGTTATGCCTTTGCACTGGGTGCGGCTGTTGCCGGAGTGGGCGGCGTGCTCCTGGCCATCATGTATCCAATCTTCCCCGCCACACACTACGAGTGGATTGCTCGTTTGCTCGGTGTGGTCGTGCTCGGTGGCTTTGGCAGTATCCCGGGTGCGGCAATCGCTGCCCTCCTTCTGGGAACGATGGAGGCCTTCGCGACCACCTTCATTCCGCAGTGGGCTCCCATTTTCTTCTATGGAACCATCCTCCTCATCCTGGTCTTCCGGCCGCAGGGAATCATGGGGATTAAGACGAGAGAGGACGTCGCATGATTGAGAAGTTAAAGTCTCCCAAGACGGTGATTCCGATCGCGCTCCTCGCGCTGTTGGCGCTGTTTCCAATCATCGTTCCTGACAGTCAGTATGAAGAATCCGTCCTGATTGCCTGCATGCTGCTTGCGATCATGGCGTCCGGCTGGAATCTCATCAGCGGATTGGCCGGGTACGTATCGCTGGGCCACACGGTCTATCTGGGGATCGGGATGTACACCGGAGCCATCCTCGGCAAGCAGTGGGAGATCGACCCGATGTATCTCATGCCGTTGGGCGGACTTGTGGCTGCCGTCGTGGCGATTCTGTTGGGGTCCATTGTGTTGCGCGCCCGATCACACGCCTTCGTGATTATCACGATTGCTGCTCTGTGGACGATTCAGCTCATTGCCCAGGTCGCGAAGCCGTTCACCGGGGGTGCTGACGGAATCGTCATTAAACCGCCCCAGTGGGCGAAAGAAATGGGGACCACCCCCTACTTCTACATCTTCTTCGCGATCATGTGCTTGACCATTGTTCTCGCTCGCTTCGTCATGAACTCCCGCCTCGGCGCGGGCCTCGTGGCGATTCGCAACGACGAGGGCAAAGCCGCTGCCATCGGAATCAACACCACCGTGTACAAAGTCACCGCCTACGCGCTAAGCGCGGTGCCCTTCGGTGTGGCCGGTGCGGTCTATGGCCAATATCTGTCATTTGTGAACCCTCTGGGAGCGTTCAACATTCTCGCGAGCGTGATTCTGGTTTTGGCCGCCCTCGTGGGTGGTCGCGGAACCCTGTGGGGCCCCATCATTGGCGGATTCATCATCGGTATGGCCAATGAGTTCTCCACCGTCGTCGCCAGCGGCGCGGCCGCGCGAGTGCTCGTCCTCGGGCTGGTACTGGTCGTAGTCGTCATGTTCTTGCCCGCAGGTTTGCTGCCGACCATTAGCGAATGGTCGAAGAAGCGACGCGAGAAGTCGACGGCGGTGAAGTTCATCGACCAGACGTCTATTGCCACCGCGACCGAGCGGGTTGATACGACGGCAATTCAGTCGCGGGTGATTCAGGATCGCCTGGAGGGCAAGTATCTCCTCGAAGTGAAAGACGTCGTCAAGACCTTCGGTGGTGTGAGAGCTGTCGATGGGGTGAGTTTGGGTATTGAGCGCGGCTCAATCACCGGTCTCATTGGGCCCAATGGGTCGGGCAAGACGACTCTGTTCAACTGCATGACCGGGATCTACACACCGGATTCTGGGGCGGTGCTCCTCGGCGGTCGAGACATCACCTCAAACCGAGTGTGGACTCGCGCGCACAAAGGCCTCGGCCGGACGTTCCAGATCACTCGACTGTTCAAGTCGATGACGGTGCTGGACAATTTGGTCGCCCCGTTGGAGAGAACGTCTCCTGGGGAGATGGTAGCCGGCCGTTACTCCGGTGAAGAAGTCGCCCGCGCCCGCGAAATCCTCAACTTCATGGGCCTTCAAGAGTTTGAAAAGCAGCCGGCTAAGGCGCTGAGCTTCGGTCAGCAGAAGCTCGTTGAGCTCGCTCAGGTCCTCATGCTTCGACCCAGCATTGTGCTGCTTGACGAGCCAGCGAGTGGTATCAACCCGACCCTCATTGAGAAGCTCTCGAGTGTGATTCGAAGCCTCAACGAGCAGGGCACCACCTTCCTGATTGTTGAGCACAATATTCCGCTGGTTTTGAGCCTGTGTTCTCAGGTCCACGTCCTGGCGGGAGGAAAAGTGCTGACGTCAGGAACACCTGAGGAAATCCGAAACGACCCGCTCGTCATCGAGGCCTATCTCGGCCCCGACGCATCATTGGAGGTGCCCGTTGACTAAGGTTCTTGAACTGCGCAATGTGGAGGCCGGTTATGGCGGTGGCCTCGTATTACAGGGGCTTTCGCTTCAGCTGGACCAGGGAACGATTACCTGCATTGTGGGGCCCAACGGCGCGGGCAAGAGTACCGTTCTGCGCGTAATCAGTGGTCTCTTGACGGTCAGTTCCGGGGAGGTCGTGCTCGGAGGAACCTC